>CALLYQ010000049.1 GCA_937858875.1 uncultured Lautropia sp.
ATGAGGCGCGGGACCTGAAGATCGACTATGCGATGAAGAATTCCTTCGGGTTCGGCGGCACCAACGGCACGCTGGTGTTCCGGCGAGTCTGAGACCCTGCGGCGCCAGTGTCCGCCGCAGGCTTCGAGATCGAGTTCCGTCCAGCGGCGGGCGTTCGCGCACTTCGCTGGGCGATGCTGGGCCTCGGGCTTGCCGGGATGTTGCTGGCAGCGGTCATTGCCGGCGGCCACGACAAGGGCTGGTACCTGCTGGGCTTCGGCGCTCTGTTCCTCTGGGTGGGCTGGCGACATGGCCGGCTCGGACTCGCGTGGGGCGTATTGCGCGTCGAAGGCGATGGCCAGGCGCACTGGCGCGATTTCGATGGCGAGCGCTTCATTGCGGTGCAAGCCGAAAGATGGGCCGCCGGTGAGCGACTGATCTGGATCCGGCTGCGCGCCGACGACGGGCGACGCGAGGTGCTGCTCGTCCGGGGCGGTGCAAGCGACGAGCAGTGGCGCCGCCTGGCCGGCTGGCTCACCTGGTTGCGGCGCGGGCGCGCAGCCGCCTGAGCCGCAGCTGCTGCCCGGTTCGGGCATCATCGTTTTCGACCCCACTTTCGACAGAGGACGCAGGGAACCGATGAACAAGCCGATCAAGCTGATCCTCACGCTCGCGGTGGCGGGCGCATCATGGCTGCTCGGGCCGGCCGTAACGGCCCAGGCCCAGACTACGCAGTCGACGCCGGCAACGCAGTTGCCGGACTTCACCGGACTGGTCGAGAAGGCCGGGCCGGCGGTCGTGAACATCCGGACCACGCAGCGCTTGAGCGCGCAGCGCTCGCCTCGCGGCTTGCCCTTTCCGCTGCCCGACGGCATGGACGAGAACGACCCGCTGTTCGAGTTCTTCCGTCGATTCTTTCCGCCGCAGCAGCCGGGGCCGAACGCGCCGCGCGGTCGCGGGCCGGGGCCGGAAGTGCCGCGTGGCGTCGGTTCGGGCTTCATCGTGTCGGCCGACGGTTACGTGCTGACCAACCACCACGTCGTCGATGGTGCCGAACAGATCTACGTCACGCTGAGCGACGATCGCGAGCTCTCGGGCAAGCTGATCGGCTCCGACCAGCGTACCGACGTCGCGCTCGTGAAGATCGAGGCGGCCGATCTGCCGCATGTCGAGATCGGCGACTCGAGCAAGCTGCGCGTCGGCGAGTGGGTCGTCGCGATCGGATCGCCGTTCGGGCTGAACAACACGGTCACCGCCGGCATCGTTTCGGCCAAGAGCCGCGACACCGGCGACTACCTGCCGTTCATCCAGACCGACGTCGCAGTGAACCCCGGCAATTCGGGCGGGCCGCTGCTGAACATGAGCGGACAGGTGGTCGGCATCAACTCGCAGATCTACAGTCGCACAGGCGGTTTCATGGGGATCTCGTTCGCGATCCCGATCGACGAGGCGATGCGCGTGGCCGACCAGTTGCGCGATACCGGCCGGGTGATCCGCGGCCGGATCGGCGTCGGCATCGACGTCACGCGCGATGTCGCCGAGCCGCTCGGACTGCCGCGGACCGCCGGGGCGCTGGTTCGCAGCGTCGAGCGCGACGGACCGGCCGATCGCGCCGGCGTGCAGGTCGGCGACATCATCCTGCGCTTCGGCGACCGGCAGATCGACAAGGCCAGCGACCTGCCGCGCCTGGTCGGCGGCACGGTCCCCGGCACGCGCGTCGACATCGAGGTCTGGCGGCGCGGCGATCAGCGCTCGCTGCGGCTGACCGTCGACGAGCTGAAGCCGGAGGCCAGCGCGAGCGCCGAGGGCTCCGGCGCACAGCCGGGCCAGACCGCGCCGGCGCAGGCGAATTCGCTGGGACTTGCCGTCACCGACATCCCCGACACCCGCCTTGCAGAGTTGCGCCTGAAGAACGGCGTGCTCGTCGAGGCGGTCGAAGGTGCGGCCGCAGCGGCCGGCCTGCGCGAAGGCGACATCGTCATTGCCGTCAACAACACCGACGTGACCAGCGCCCGGCAGTTCGACGAACTGGTCAAGAAGCTCGACCCGTCGAAGTCGGCAGTGCTGCTGGTGCGACGCGGCGACGCTGCGCAGTTCGTCCCGATCCGGCCCGAACAGCGCTGATAGAATCACGGGCCGGGCGCGTCCGGGGACGATCTCCCGGGGCGCGCCCGCCCGTTTTCACGGCCGCGCCTGGCCGTTTTCAGGGCTACGTGCCCGGCCCCTTGTCCAGGGCGCATCCACGCCTCGCCGATGCAGCACATCCGAAATTTCTCCATCATCGCGCACATCGACCACGGCAAGTCGACCCTCGCCGACCGCCTGATCCAGCGCCGCGGCGGCCTGACCGACCGCGAAATGGAGACGCAGGTCCTCGATTCGATGGACCTCGAGCGCGAGCGTGGCATCACGATCAAGGCCCAGACGGCCGCACTCGAGTACCGCGCAAGCGATGGCGAGCTGTACAGCCTGAACCTGATCGACACGCCCGGCCACGTCGACTTCTCGTACGAAGTCAGCCGCTCGCTGTCGGCCTGCGAAGGCGCGCTGCTGGTCGTCGACGCGTCGCAAGGTGTCGAGGCGCAGACGGTCGCCAACTGCTATACGGCGATCGACCTGGGCGTCGAGGTCGTGCCGGTGCTCAACAAGATGGACCTGCCGCAGGCCGACCCCGACTCGGCCGCGGCCGAAATCGAGGACGTCATCGGCATCGACGCCAGCGATGCGATCCGCGCCAGCGCGAAGACCGGCATGGGCATCGACGACATCCTCGAGGCGATCGTGCACCGCCTGCCGCCGCCCAGGGGCGATCCCGAAGCACCGCTGCAGGCGCTGATCATCGATTCCTGGTTCGACAACTATGTCGGCGTCGTGATGCTGGTGCGCGTCGTCAACGGCGTGCTGCGCCAGCGCGACCGGATCCGGATGATGGCCACCGGTGCCACGCACAGCTGCGAGCAGCTCGGCGCGTTCACGCCGAAGGCAACGCCGCGCGAGGTGCTGGGCACCGGCATGGTCGGCTACGTGATCACCGGCATCAAGGAGCTGAAGGCAGCCAAGGTCGGCGACACGATCACGCTGGTCAGCCCGGCGGCCGCCAAGCCGCTGCCCGGTTTTCGCGAGATCAAGCCGTCGGTGTTCGCCGGACTGTATCCGGTCGAAGCCAACCAGTACGAAGCCTTGCGCGAGGCGCTCGAGAAGCTGCAACTGAACGATGCGTCGCTGCAGTTCGAGCCGGAGGTCTCGCAAGCGCTCGGTTTCGGCCTGCGCTGCGGCTTTCTCGGGCTGCTGCACATGGACATCGTGCAGGAGCGGCTCGAGCGCGAATTCGACATGGATCTCATCACCACGGCGCCGACCGTGGTCTACGAGATCCAGATGAACGACGGCACCGTGCTGCGCGTCGAGAATCCGTCGAAGATGCCGGAGCCGTCGAAGATCGCCGAAATCCGCGAACCGGTGGTCAGCGTCACGATCTTCACGCCGCAGGAATATGTCGGCAACGTGATGACGCTGTGCACGAACAAGCGCGGCGTGCAGACCAACCTCGCCTATCACGGCCGGCAGGTGCATCTGAGCTACGAACTGCCGATGAACGAGATCGTGCTCGACTTCTTCGACAAGCTGAAGTCCACGTCGCGCGGCTATGCGTCGATGGACTACGAGTTTCTCGAATACCGCGCCTCCGACGTCGTCAAGATGGACATCCTGGTCAATGGCGAGAAGGTCGATGCGCTTTCGCTGATCGTCCATCGCAGCGTCGCGCAGAGTCGCGGCCGCGAGGTCGCGGCCAAGATGCGTGAACTGATTCCGCGCCAGATGTACGACGTGGCGATCCAGGCCACGATCGGCAGCAACATCATCGCGCGCGAGAACGTCAAGGCCTTGCGCAAGAACGTGCTCGCCAAATGCTATGGCGGCGACATCACCCGCAAGAAGAAACTGCTGGAAAAGCAGAAGGCGGGCAAGAAGCGGATGAAGCAGGTCGGCTCCGTCGAGATTCCGCAGGAGGCCTTCCTGGCCGTCCTGCAGGTCGACGACCGCTGAATGCACGATCCGCCGGACCGATAGGATGCTCCCTCAGATGAATTTCGCGCTGATCCTGTTCCTGCTGCTGCTCGTGACCTTCGTGGCCTGGGTGGCCGAGCGCGCCGTGTTTCGTCCGCGCCGCCAGCGCACCGCGGCGGCCGAAATCACGGTATTCGATCGCGATGCGGCACCGACGCTGCGTGCAGCCGGCGGCGAGCACGCGGTCGACTCCGAGCGCAAGGCCTTGCGCGAGCGAATCGAGCGGCAGCCGCTGTGGCTCGAATACACGGCGGGGCTTTTTCCGGTGATCCTGCTGGTCTTCGCTTTACGCTCGTTCGTTGCCGAACCTTTCCGGATCCCGTCGGAATCGATGCTGCCTACGCTGGTCGTGGGCGACCTGATTCTCGTGAACAAGTTCAGCTACGGCCTGCGCCTGCCGGTCGTTCATACGAAGATCCTCGAGACCGGCTCGCCGCAGCGTGGCGACGTGATGGTGTTCCGCTATCCGTCAGACACCTCGGTCGATTACGTGAAGCGCGTGATCGGAGTCCCCGGCGACCTGGTCAGCTACGAAGACAAGCGCCTGTCGATAAACGGCGTCGAAGTGCCGATGGAAAGAATCGGCGAATACGAGGACAGGCGCCGCCTGTCGCTTGCTCCGCAATACCTGGAAAAACTGGGCGAAACCGGCCATAAAATATTGACAGAGCTGGATAAACCACCTTTCATTCAGCCGATGGAACGGTTCCCCCATTTCGACAAGTGCACGTACAGCAGCCGCGGCGTCAGCTGCGCGGTGCCGGCGGGACACTATTTCGTCATGGGCGACAACCGGGAGAACAGTCTCGACAGCCGGTTCTGGGGATTCGTCCCCGACAGGAACATCGTCGGTCGTGCGTTCTTCGTCTGGATGAACTTCAGCGACTTTTCCAGGATCGGAAAGATTCAATGAACCATGGCTTCGTTTCGATGTCCGTTCGTCGCCGCCAGCGCGGCCTGTCCCTGTTCGGGCTGCTGATCGCCGCTGCGCTGATCATCATGGTCGCGATCGTCGCGATGCGCGTCGTGCCCTCGGCCCTCGAATTCATGGCAATCCGCGGCGCGGTCGAGAAGATCGTGACTTCCGGCGCCACCAGCCCGCGCGACCTGCAGCAGGCCTTCGATCGCTTCGCAGCGGTCGACGACATCACTGCGATCCGCGGCAGCGACCTGATCATCGAGAAGCTCGACACCGGCACCGTCGTGTCCTTCGCCTACGAGAAGCGCGTGCCGCTGATGGGCCCGGTCTCGCTGCTCATCGACTACCACGGCAGCAGCCGGCAGTAGTCCGCACACCGCAGGGGAATGGACGCCGACCGGCTGCAGCAATCGCTCGGGTACCGCTTTGCCGATGCCTCGTTGCTGCGCCAGGCGCTGACCCATCGCAGCTACGGACAACCGCACAACGAGCGCCTCGAGTTCCTCGGCGATTCGGTGCTCAACTGCACGGTCGCCTCGCTGCTCTACGACCGTTTCACCCGGCTCGACGAGGGCGATCTGTCGCGCCTGCGCTCGAACCTGGTCAAGCAGCAGACCCTCTACGAAATTGCCCAGCGGCTTGGCCTCAGCGAGCACTTGCTGCTGGGCGAGGGCGAATTGAAGAGCGGCGGCTTTCGCAGGCCGTCGATCCTCGCCGATGCGGTCGAAGGCGTCGTCGGCGCGGTGTTTCTGGACTCGGGCTTCGATGCGGCCCGCAAGCTGATCGCGTCGCTGTATGAACCGATCCTCAAGGACGTGGATCCGCTCACGCTCGGCAAGGACGCAAAGACGCTGCTGCAGGAATGGCTGCAGGGCAAGAAGCTGCCGCTGCCCGTCTATACGGTCGTGGCCACGCACGGCGCCGCGCACAGCCAGATGTTCGAAGTCGAGTGCGCGATTCCGAAGTTGCAGATCCAGGTGCTCGGCAGCGGTGCGAGTCGGCGCGCGGCCGAGCAGGGCGCTGCCCGACAAGCGCTGGAGGCCGCGCAGGCGGCGATGCCGACCGAACGGCGTCGCGTGCGTACACGAGGCGAGGTCGGTAGCGGGGGCCTCGTGGGCAAGGACGGAGCGAGTTCGGCGGAGGCGCTCGAGGCCGCGCCGGCGCGCAACGAGGTACGGCGATGAGCAAGCCTCCGTCGCCCAGCGATCAGCCGACGCCCGGCGATCAGCCGACGCCCAGCGATCAGCTGACGCCCGCCGAGCAGCCGGGCGAGGCGCAGCCCGTGCACCGCAGCGGCCACGTGGCGATCGTCGGCCGGCCCAACGTCGGCAAGTCGACGCTGCTGAACCGCGCGGTCGGGCAGAAGCTGTCGATCACCTCCGACCGGCCGCAGACCACGCGTCACCGGATCGCCGGCATCGTCACGCGGCCCGACGCGCAGATCGTGTTCATCGACAGCCCGGGTTACCAGACCCGCAAGAGCAACGCGCTGAACCGGGTGTTGAACCGCACCGCCGTGCAGGTGGCCACCGACGCCGACGTCGTCGTCCTCGTCTGCGACGCGCGCGCCTGGACACCGGCCGACGAGCGTTTCGCGAAGCTGCTTCCAAAGGATCGGCCGGTGCTGCTGGCGGTCAACAAGGTCGATGCGGTCGCCGACAAGGCGCGCCTGCTCGAACTCGTGAAGAAGGCCACCGCGTTCCGTTGTTTCGACGAAGTCGTGCCGATCAGCGCGCGCACCGGTCGCCAGGTCTCGCTGCTGCTCGACCTTTGCGCGGCGCGGCTGCCCGAAGGGCCGGCGCTCTACGACGCCGATTCGCTGACCGATCGCAGCGAGCGCTTCCTGGCCGCCGAACTGATCCGCGAGAAGCTGTTCCGTCAGCTCGGCGACGAGCTGCCCTACGACAGCACCGTCGAGATCGAGATGTTCGAAGAGCTGCCGAAGCTGCGTCGAATCCACGCCGCGATCCTGGTCGAGCGCGAGGGCCAGAAGCCGATCGTGCTCGGCGCGCGCGGCGAGCGGATCAAGCGGATCGCCAGCGAGGCGCGCCAGGATCTCGAGAAGCTGTTCGGCTGCAAGGTGTACCTCGAGTTGTTCGTCAAGGTGAAATCCGGCTGGGCCGCGACGGAGCAGAGCCTGCGGGCCTATGGCTACGAATAGGGCGAGCGCTCCGGCTTTCCTGCTGCACTCGACGCCGTACCGCGAAACCAGCCTCGTCGTCGACCTGTTCACCCGCGAGTACGGCCGCATCGCGGCCGTCGCCAAGGGCGCCAAGCGCCCGCGATCGGCGCTTCGTGCGGTGCTGTTGCAGTTCCAGCCGCTGCAGGCGACCTGGTCGGGACGAAACGAGTTGCGCACGCTGATCGGTGCCGAATGGAGCGGCGGCCTGCCGGCGCCGCAGGGCGACGCGCTGCTGTGCGCGTTCTACCTGAACGAGCTTCTGATCCGGCTTCTGCCGCGCGAAGACGCGCACCCGCTGCTCTACGATGCCTATGAGCAGGCGCTGCGCGAACTGGCCGCAGGCGCGGCCTTCGACGAAACGCTGCGGCGCTTCGAATGGCAACTGCTGCGCGAGGCCGGCTACGCGCCCGATCTCGAGCACGACGCCGAGAACCGGCCGATCGACGAGCATGGCAGCTACCGCTGGCGGCCGGGCAGCGGCTTCGTCGCTGCGGAGCCCGGAGATGTCGGGGCCGGCCATCCGGGGGCCGGCCATCCGGGGGCCGGCCATCCGGGGGCCGGCCACCCGGCGATGGTGTCCGGCACGACGCTGCGCGAACTCGGCGAAGGCCGCTTCGCGTCCGTGGCCGGCCGGCAGCAGGCAAAATACCTGATGCGCGCGATCCTGGCTCATCATCTGGACGGCGCGCCGCTGAACACGCGGCAGATCCTGATCGACCTGCAGAAGCTGTGAGCCCGGCCGCTGCACCCATCCAGAGTCCAATGATCGAACTCGGCGTAAACATCGACCACGTGGCCACTGTGCGGCAGGCGCGCCGCACCTGGGAGCCCGACCCGGTCTGGGCCGCTGTCGAGGCCCATCTCGGCGGCGCCGACGGCATCACCGTGCACCTGCGCGAAGACCGTCGCCATATCCAGGACGACGACGTACGGCGTCTGCGCGAACTCACGCACATCAAGCTGAACCTCGAGATGGCGGCCACCGACGAGATGCTCGCCATCGCCTGCCGGCTCAAGCCCGAGATGGCGATGCTGGTGCCCGAGGGTCGCCACGAGGTCACGACCGAAGGCGGGCTCGACATCGTCGCGCAGGAGGCCCGGCTGGCCGAAGTCGTCGCGCGGCTGGCCGATGCCGGCATCGTCACCAGCGTGTTCATCGACGCGGAGCCGGCGCAGGTGGAGGCGGCTGCGCGAATCGGCGTGCGCGTCTGCGAAGTGCACACCGGCCCCTATGCGCATGCGTTCCACGAGCGCGGCCGCGACGCCGACAGTCCGCCGGTCGTAGCCGAACTCGAACGCATCCGCAGCGCAGGCGCGGCGATCGTCGCGCACGGCATGCGCTTCAACGCCGGTCACGCGCTGAACTATTTCAACGTGCAGCACGTCGCCGCGCTGCCCGGCGTTCGCGAACTGCACATCGGGCACGCGATCGTCTCGCGCGCGGTGTTCGTCGGCATGCGCGAGGCGGTGCGCGAGATGAAGCGGCTGATGCGCGAAGGGGCCGCCTCGGCATGATCTACGGCATCGGCACCGACGTCGTGCAGGTCGAACGGATCGTCGACCTGCTCACCCGCTACGGCGATCGCTTCGCGCGCCGCGTGCTCGGGCCCGACGAGCTCGCCGAGTTCCAGCGCCGGCGCAGCCGCGGCGGGCACGGTCCGGCCTACTCGGCCCGCTACCTCGCCAAGCGCTTCGCGGCCAAGGAGGCCTACTCGAAGGCGCTCGGCCTCGGGCTGCGCGGGCCGATGACGCTGCTGTCGCTGCAGGTGCTCAACAATCGGCGCGGCCAGCCGGTCGCGCTGCCGCGCAAGGCGCTGGCCGACTACGTGCGCGAACGCGGGCTCGTTGCCCACGTGTCGCTCTCCGACGAGATCGACAGTGCCGTTGCCTTCGTCATCATCGAACAGCAAGCGGGGGCCGCACCGACCGGCCCCGGCAGCGACCGAGGCGCCGGGGAACCGGCACCCGACGCGCGCCCGACCGATCGCAGGGAGTCCTGATTTGGCTCGAACGAGAGACGTCGATCCCACGATGGCGCACGTTCAGGCCGGCGATGGCGCCCCCGCCGATGCACCACCGCCGGAGGCGGTGCCGAAGCAACGCGTGCGGCTGCCGCGCGGTCCGGTCGTCGTCGACGTCGCCGGCACCGAGCTGACCGACGCCGAACGCCTGCGCCTGCAGCATCCGCTGGTCGGTGGCGTGATCCTGTTTTCGCGCAACTTCGAGTCGCGCGGACAGGTGCGCAAGCTGTGCCGCGACATCCGCCGGCTGCGCAAGCCACGGCTGCTGATCTGCGTCGACCACGAGGGCGGGCGCGTGCAGCGCTTCCGCAAGGGTTTCACCGCAATCCCGCCGATGCGCGAACTGGGCCGGCAGTGGGACGAAGACGTGCTCGGTGCCTGCCGGCGCGCCACCGAGATCGGCCGCATCATCGGCTCGGAACTGCGTGAGGTCGGCGTCGACCTGAGCTTCACGCCGGTGCTCGACATCGACTGGGGCGAATCCGGCGTCATTGGCGATCGCGCGTTCCACGGCGACCCGCGCGTCGTCGCGATGCTCGCGCGCTGCCTGAACCACGGGCTGCTGCTGGCCGGCATGGCCAACTGCGGCAAGCACTTTCCCGGCCACGGTTTCGCGAAGGGCGATTCGCACCTCGAAGTGCCCACCGATGCGCGCGAGCTCGATGCGCTGCTCGCCGACGACGCGGCACCGTACGGCTGGCTCGGCGAGACGCTGCTGTCGGTGATGCCGGCGCACGTCATCTACCCGCAGGTCGACGAGCAGCCGGCCGGATTCTCGAGGCGCTGGCTGCAGGAGATCCTGCGCGGTCGCCTCGGCTACCAGGGTCTGATCTTCAGCGACGACCTGACGATGGAAGGCGCGTCGGTCGCCGGCGACATCGTCGCGCGCGCCGACGCCGCGCTCGGCGCCGGCTGCGACATGGTGCTCGTCTGCAATCGGCCCGATCTGGCCGACGAGCTGTTGTCCCGGCTGCAGTGGAGCAGGCCGAAGGGCTTCGCGCGCCGGCTCGGCGCACTTTTCCGGGACTGATGGCCGAATCCGCCGCACGCGAACCGAAGCAGCCGGAACGACAGGAGCAGCCGGACCGCGCCGAACCCTTCGATCCGCGCCGCTTCGTCGCGCAATTGCCGAACCGTCCGGGCGTCTACCGGATGATCGGGGCCGGCGACGTGCTGCTCTACGTCGGCAAGGCGCGCGACCTGAAGAAGCGGGTCGGTTCGTACTTCAACAAGGGCACGCATTCGCCACGCATCGCGCACATGATCGAGCGCATCGAGCGCGTCGAGTACACGGTCACCGGCTCCGAGGCCGAGGCGCTGCTGCTCGAGAACAACCTGATCAAGACGGCCGCGCCGCGCTACAACATCCTGTTTCGCGACGACAAATCGTATCCGTACCTGAAGGTCAGCGGGCACCGCTATCCGCGCATCGCCTACTACCGCGGTGCCGTCGACCGCCGCAATCGCTACTTCGGCCCGTTCCCGAACGCCTGGGCAGTCAAGGAGAGCATCCAGGTCCTGCAGAAGGTGTTCCGGCTGCGAACCTGCGAGGACACGGTCTTCGCCAATCGTTCGCGCCCGTGCCTGCTGTACCAGATCGAGCGTTGCAGCGGGCCTTGCGTCGGGCTCGTCTCCGACGACGACTATGCCGCCGACGTGTCGGCGGCGCTGCGCTTTCTGGGCGGCGATCATCAGCAGGTGCTGGCCGAGATCGAAGCCCGGATGCTCGCGGCCGCCGAAGAGCTGCGCTTCGAGGAAGCGGCTGCCTTGCGCGACCGGATGAGCGCGCTGTCGCGCGTGCTGCACCAGCAGGCGATGGAAACCGGTGGCGATACCGATGCCGACATCGTCGCCACCGTGGTGCGCGGCGGCCGGGTCTGCGTGAATCTGGCGATGGTGCGCGGCGGCCGGCACCTCGGCGACAAGGCCTTCTTCCCGGTGCGCGGCGCAGGCGAGTCCGACGACGCCGAGCTGGGCGACGGACTGGCCGAGGTCATCGAAGCCTTCGTCGTGCAGCACTACGACGAGGCCTTCGTCCCGCCGGTCCTGATCGTCGACGGGCCGAAGCCCGATGCCGCCGTACTCGAGTTCCTGCAGCAGCGCGCCGGCCGCCAGGTGAGCTGGATTCGCCAACCGCAAGGGCAGCGTCGCAAGTGGCTCGACATGGCGATCGAGAACGCCGGACTCGCACTGGCGCGCGCACTGGCCGAGGAGGGATCGCAGAAGGCGCGCACGCGGGCGCTCGCGCAACTGCTCGGGCTCGATGACGGCGGCGACCTCGGCGCACTGCGCATCGAGTGTTTCGACATCAGCCACACGATGGGCGAGGCCACGCAGGCTTCCTGCGTGGTCTACCAGGACCACGCGATGCGGCCTTCCGAGTATCGCCGCTTCAACATCGGCGGCATCGAGCCGGGCGACGATTACGCGGCAATGCGCCAGGTGCTGCGCCGGCGCTACGAGGCGCTGGCGGCGATGGACGATGAGGCGGGGCCGGACAGGCCTGGCGATCCGCAGGCGAATCGACCGGATCAAGTGGCCGCCGGCGACGAAGGCGCGTCGCCGACGGCCACCGCGCTCACGCGCACGGCCGGAGGCAGCGGCAAGGCCGCACGCCTGCCCGACGTCGTGCTGATCGACGGCGGCAAGGGTCAGGTCGAGGTCGCTCGCCAAGTGTTCGCGGAACTCGGGCTGGATATCGGCGTGCTGGTCGGGGTCGCGAAAGGAGAGGGCAGGCGCGTCGGCCTCGAGACGCTGATCTTCGCCGACGAGCGGACGCCGGTCGCGCCCGGGCGGGAGTCGGCCGCGCTGATGCTCGTCGCGCAGATCCGCGACGAGGCGCATCGCTTCGCGATCACCGGCATGCGCTCGCGTCGCGCGAAGACGCACCAGCACTCCCGGCTCGAAGAGATCCCCGGCGTCGGACCGAAACGCCGGCAGCGCCTGCTGGCGCGATTCGGCGGGCTGCGTGGCATCATGGCGGCGAGCGTCGAGGATCTGGCTTCCGTCGAAGGTGTTTCCAGAGGCCTTGCCGAAGAGATCTACCGCCGACTCCACTGATCCTCCCGATCCCGGCTGCAGGTGCCCGTCGAGACGATGTCGTTGAACCTTCCCAATCTGCTGACCTGGAGCCGGGTGATCGCGATTCCGGTGCTGGTCGCCGTCTTCTTCCTGCCGATCCCGGTCTTCGCGCAGAACCTGATCGCCACCGTGCTGTTCGTAGGCGCGGCGATCACCGACTGGCTGGACGGCTGGCTCGCGCGCCGGATGGGGATCACCTCGGCTTTCGGCGCCTTCCTCGACCCGGTGGCCGACAAGCTGATCGTCTGCGTGGCACTGGTCATGCTCGTCGACCTCGACCGGCTCGTCGGCGTCGACGTGGTGGTGGCGGCGATCATCATCGGGCGCGAACTGACGATCTCGGCGCTGCGCGAGTGGATGGCGCAGATGGGCGCGCGCAACAGCGTCGCCGTCCATTCGATCGGCAAGTTCAAGACGACCGCGCAACTCGTCTCGATTCCGCTGCTGCTCTACGACGGCAGCTTGTTCGGGCTGTTTCACACGCGTGCGCCCGGCATCGTGCTCATCTGGATCGCCGCAGTCCTGACCGTCTGGTCGATGCTGTATTACCTGCGACGGGCGTGGCCAGTGCTGCGCGATGGCGCTGCGGGCAGCGCGTGAGGCCGCAGCGATATGGTGGCGTGATCGCGTTTGACGAGCGTCGTTTGACAAGCCTTTGCGCTTCGATATAATTGCGGGCTCACGAGATGCGGGAGTAGCTCAGTTGGTAGAGCGCAACCTTGCCAAGGTTGAGGTCGCGAGTTCGAGACTCGTCTCCCGCTCCAGAAATTGGCAAAGGGTCGAAGCAACTTCGATCCTGTAGACGAACCCCTGTCCCCGGACAGGGGTTTTTCGTTTCTGGCCGGCCCGGCACCGTTGTTCTCTATCATCCAGGTTCCATCCACGACAGGCTGCACCTGAAATGATGACGATGTCCTTCCGCCGATCCTTCATCGTGGCCGCTGCGATTGTCGGCACGCTGCTCGCCGGCCCGGCCTGCGCGCAAACGGCGAGTCCGCCTGCCGTGGAGCCCTACAGTCCGATGGTCGGCCAGTCCGGCAAGGACGTCGTCTGGGTGCCGACCTCGCAGACCCTGGTCGACAAGATGCTCGACATGGCGCAACTCACGCCGCAGGATCGCCTGGTGGACCTCGGATCGGGCGACGGGCGCCTTGCGATCACGGCGGCCAAGCGCGGCGCGCAAGCCCGCGGCATCGAGTTCAATCCGGACATGGTCGAACTGGCGAGGCGGCAGGCCCGCGCCGAAGGCGTGGCCGACCGCGCGACCTTCGAGGAAGCTGACATCTTCGAATCCGACTTTTCGGAAGCGACCGTCGTCACGCTCTTCCTGCTGCCTACGCTGAACCTGAAGCTGCGACCGGTGCTTCTCGACATGCCGGCGGGCACGCGCATCGTCGCCAACTCCTTCGACATGGGCGATTGGAAGCCTGACGAAACCGCCGACGTCACCGACGATTGCCTGTCGCACTGCACCGCGCTGAAGTGGACGGTGCCGGCCAAGGTCGCGGGAAACTGGCAGATGGACGGCAAGACGCTCGAACTGACGCAGAACTTCCAGATGCTCGAGGGCTCGTTGAGCGAAGGCTCGTCGACGCGGCCGATCGCCGACGGGCGGCTCGACGGCGCCCGTATCCGCTTCTCGATCGGAGACGACCGGTACCTGGGCGAGGTCGATGACGGAACGATGCGGGGGACCGTCAACGGGTCGGGCCGTTGGACAGCGAAGCGGGCCTTGCCTTGACATGATTTGGGGTCGTGCCGACGGCGTAAGCAGGGCAAAGAGCTGATCGAGACGGTCCGGGGCGCGGGCTAGGCTGCTCTTGGCGGCAGTTGCACAGCCAGCATCTCGGCCACCGCACAGACCGTATCGCCAGCACTGAGCGTCAACCCGATCACTGCCTTTCGACCTTCGATCGAGCGCAAGCTGCCTGTGATCGTCAGTTCCACGCCCTGAGGCGTCGGCCGCTGGAAGTCGATTTTCAGCGATGCGGTGACGAAGCGGATCGGCGGATCGCCGTCTCCGATGGTTCGCCCCTGGTTGCGATGGGCATAGGCCGCCGCGGAAGCCGTGCCGTGGCAATCGAGCAGGGAGGCGATCATGCCGCCGTAGACGTTGCCCGGATACCCGCCGCTGTACATCGGATCAGGCGTGAAGCGCGCAAGCGTCCGGTCGCCTTCCAGGTAGCTCTTCAGCTGCAGCCCATGCGGATTGGCCGGACCGCAGCCGAAGCAATGGGCGAATTCGGGCGGGTAGTGGTCCTGTATGGCTTTCCGCGGATGGGGCAGAGTCATGCGTTCAGTCCAGGTATTCACTCACGAGCTTCTTGCATCCTTCGAAGCCGATCCCGCAACCGAGGCGCTCATCAGCAGGGTGGCGACCGCGACGATGAGCGGAAGGAACGAGACCCAGAGCACGGTATCCCAGTCGTAGGCTGCCAGCAGTCCGCCGGATGCAAAGGAACCGACTGCCATCGTCGCGAAGACGACGAAGTCGTTGAGCGACTGCACGCGCGTCTTCTCTTCGGGACGATGGCACTCCAGAACGAGCGCCGAGGCGCCGACGAAGCCGAAGTTCCAGCCGATGCCGAGCAGGACCAGCGTGAGCCAGAAATGAGCGACGTCGAGTCCGGTCAGGCCCACGGCGGCGGACGCGCCGGTGAGCAGCAGCCCGGCCATCACGACGCGTCCGGCTCCGAAACGCGTGATGAGCCGGCCCGTGAAGAAGCTGGGCGCGTACATCGCGATCACATGCCACTGAAGGCCCAGGTTGGCGCTTTCCTGCGAATGGCCGCACATCTGCATCGCCAGCGGGGCGGCCGTCATCAGGAAATTCATCAGCAGATACGAGACCGCGCCGGAGATCACCGCGGTGACGAACAGCGGCTGGCGCGCGATGGTCGCAAGCGGTCTTCCTCCCGCGATCTCGTCGGCGGTCGGCATCGGCAGCCGCACGCCGATCAGCACGAAGGCGGACAGCGCCGCCACGGCCGCCTGCGCAACGAAGGTCGCCGCAAACAGGTGTGCAGGCCACAGATACATCGTGTAGGTGACGAGTTGCGGCCCGATGACTCCGGCCACGACGCCGCCGCCCATCACGAACGAGAGGGCGCGTGCGCGCATCCCCGGACTGACGCCGTCGGCAGCGGCGAAGCGGAACGAAAGCACCACGGCCGCGTAGGCGCCGCCGAAGAACGTGGCCAGGCAGAACAGCCAGAACGAGCCGAGCACCACGGCCAGGGCCGCCAGCAGCCCGGCCAGGACGCCGGCACCGGTTCCGGCGAGAAAGGCCGCGCGCCGGCCGTGCCGTCGGGCGATCGCTCCGCTGGGCAGGATGCAGGCGGCCATGCCGACGACGAAGATGGAAACCGGCAAGGTCGCCAGCGACTTGTCCGGCGCAAGCATGTGGCCGATGATGGCGCCGGTTGCGTAGACCACCACGGAATTCGCGCCGGCCAGCGCCTGCGCCGCGGTAAGGCGGATGATGTTTCCGCGTTGCTCTTGCTCGGACAGCGCCAGCGGTGTCGCGCTCACTGCCGCCGCTCCATGCTCAGGACCATGCGGAATTTCACCTTTCCGGATGCGGCGTGCGGCGCTCGACCAGCTCGAGGACTCCGGAGCTCGACACCTGCATCGCGCGATACGTGACTTTCATGGTTCGGCGCTTCCTTGCGTCAATGCGAGATGAGCGAAGTCGTGTCGGGGGTGAGCAGCGCCTCGACACCGTGGCGTGCGGCCTCGACGGCCCCGGCCACATAGCCGGGAAAACCCGACGACCATTCGCTCGCGATCCCGATGATCCGGTTCCTCCACGGTCCGTCGGCGGGCATGGCGGGCAGCCGCATCGGATGATGGCCCTCGGCGTTGTCGTGGGCCGCGACTGCGGTCCAGGGGTCGCGAGCCCAATCCTTCAGGAACTCCGCTCGGGGGCTTGCTGCCGGATCGCCGAACAAGCGCGCGAACTGAGCCCGGCAAAGGGCGAGCATCACGGCCTCCGGCGTCTGGTGCCGCTGTCGCACCGGCACTCCGAGGAAGCCGAACAGTGCGGCGCTGCCACCTTCGGCCGAGGCGTCGTGGATTTCGACCATGGGCCCGACGCTGCTGCGTGCCTCGCCGGAGAGTCCTTGCTCGCGCCAGAACGGCGACTCGAACACGGCCACGTACTTGGCGTGCGGAGCCATCCAGGTTCCGCATGCGTTCCATTGCTGGACCAGCGCATCAGGCAGGCTCGGCACGAAGTCGATCGTGTTCACCGCGAGGCGGGGCGGAACGGCCAGCAGCACCTGAGCGGCTCGATAGGAAACCACCCGTCCCGATGTGTCCTCGGTCTCGATCTCGATCTGTTCGCCGCGCTGCCGCAAGCGCCTTGCCCGGCGGCCGGGAGCGAGCCGGTCGGCCGGCAGAAGCCCGCGCAGCGCATCGATCAATGCAGCCATGCCGCCGGCCAGGCGCAGGGCAGGCGGCGTCGAAAGAAAGCCGTCGACCCGATCCGGCGAACGAGTCGCGGAGCGCTCGACCAGCATGTCTCCGCGTTCCTGCTGCCGGACGGTGCCGAGGCCGAACCGGTCGACGAGCTGTTGCAGCTCCGGCTGCAGCGTCGGCCAGAACCATGTCGCGCCAAGGTCGAAGCGCCCGGCAATCGGGGCCTCTCCGGCCTTGCTCCAGTGAGGGCTGGCCGGGTCCGGAACCGAGATGATCCGCCCGCCGAACGTCTCGCGGGCCTCCAGCACGACGTAGTCGCTGATCCCTCGCTTTTCGAGCGTCGCGGCGGCATGCAGGCCGCTGAGCCCGCCGCCCAGGATGGCGATCCGCACTGTCGGCATCACGAACCTTCGCGCCAGGCACCACCGCCGTTCCAGGCATCGCCGCCGGGATGTCCCGTTCCGAGATGTCCCGTTTTGAGGTAGAGAGTCGCGCCCTGGCTGCCCGCGACGAGCTCGGGACACCAGCCAGGCGGAAGCCGCATCCAGCAGCCGCGCGGATATTCAGACGCACCTTCGTGCAGGCTGCCTTCCAGCACCAGTATCTCGGCGCCGTTCACGGGGGCATCGAAAAGTCGCTCGCCGGCGCCCGGACGCTCGATCGAAACCTGCTCGGCGTCGCCCGCGAACAGCAGGCAGCTTTGGCGCCCGGCCTGCATGCCCCATCGAGACGGCTCTTGCGTGTCGATGCGCATGCGGCGGCTCTCGCTCAGAGGCATCTGCCACAGCTTCACGAAAATGATCGCGCCGTGGCGGCTGAAGGGCTCGTGGCTGGAGCCCGGCGGGTTTCGCAGGTACGAACCGGCCGGGTAGTCGTCGAGCTCGTCGGAGAAGGTGCCGGACAACACGAGGATCTCCTCGCCGCCGGGGTGGTGGTGGCGCGGAAAACGGGAGCCGGCCGCGTAGCGCACGATGCTGGTGGCGCGGGCCTTCTCCGCACCCACGCGGTCCAGCATTACGCGCTCGACCCCGGCCTGTGGCGACGCAAGCCATCGGTATTGGTGCGGTGCCACGATCGCTCGGCGAGAGAAATCGGCGTTGACGCGAATCGGCATGAGGTCGGTTTTCATCGGCTGCAAGACATTGCCGGGCGCGCCGCCGGCGCTCCCGGAAGTCGCGGAAACCTTCAGGCGACCTGGTAGATGCGCACGTCGGGATCGGCATCGAGCAGCGGTTTCAGGCCACCGACCACGTCGGCGGTGAACAGTTCGCTTTGCAGGTAGGCGTTCGCGTTCTCCGTGGTGTCGAAGCCGTGCAGCACCTGCACGTCTTCGTCGCGTACCAGAAGCTCCTTGGATTTCGCCCCGGCGATGGTATCGAGGAACGGTGCCTTGTACTCCTTGTAGACGCCGGCAGCCGCGGCCCGGTTGGCGTTGGCGATCTTCAGGGTGATCTGCAGATAGACCATCTGTGCTTCTCCTTGCTTCATGGGATGGGGTGAATTCGATCAATTGCGCCCGGCCATCACGCCGCCGTCCACGTCCCAGATCGCGCCGGTGATCCAGCCCGCCTTGTCCGAGAGCAGCAGGGCGATCACTTCCGCGACGTCTTGCGGCGTGCCGATCCGGCCGATCGGGTGAAAGCTGTTGAACCCCTGCAATGCGCCGTGCACCTCGTCCTTCGGGATGAATCCCTCGTAGATCGGGGTCTCGACCACTGCCGGCGACACCGCGTTGACGCGGATGCGGCTGGGCGCGAGCTCCATCGCCAGGTGCTGGGTCAACGAGTGCAATCCGGCCTTGGCCATCGAGTAGGCCGATGACGGCGTGGCTGCGATGGCCTGCTTCGCCCACATCGAGCCGACGTTGACGACCGCACCCGGGCGGCTCTTGGCAATCAGATTGCGGGCAACCTTCTGCGTGATGAAGAAGAATGCCCTGTTCAGTGCCATGTACTGGTCGTAGTCCGCGTCCGAGTACTCGAGAAACGGCTTGGGAACGAAGACGCCGGCCGCGTTGACCAGCAGGTCGATGTCCGCGTGTTCCCGATCGATCGTCTCCAGCAGGGCGGCCAGCCCCTCGCCGGTGCTCAGATCGGCGGCGAGCACCGATACCGGAGCCGATGCGGCCAGCGCTTTGCGCGCCTCTTCCAGCTTCTCGGGGCGCCTGCCGACGATCGCAGCGCTGCCGCCTTCGGCGAGGACCATGCTGGCCGTCTGAAGCCCGATGCCGCTGCTTCCTCCGACGACCAGCAGCTTTCTGTCCTTGAATCGATTGCTCATGAGTCGTAGACCTCCTTCGTGCGTCTGTCTGGGTTCGATGACTGGTAATGAAATGAAATCTACCGATGCAGGTGAGCACGGAATAGTCGGCCGCAATGTCGACTTGAGCGCCGCCTCCACTCGTTTCGTGAATCATTCTCTGCTGCATCCGAATGCAAGACAAACGAGATAAAGTCTCTGTCATGGAAAGAAAATCCATGTCGTCCGATCGATTCTTCGACTTCGTTTCCCGCCATCGTCTGTCGGCGAAACGATCCAGACAGGCAGGGCCATGAAGACTCCCGTTCGTCTGAACGCCTTGCGTGCATTCGAGGCCAGTGCCCGGCACCAGAGTTTTTCCGCCGCGGCCGCCGAGTTGCACGTTACGCCCGCCGCGGTCGGGCAACTCGTGCGCGAGCTGGAGAGCGCGCTGGGCACGCCCTTGTTCAATCGCGCGACCAGCGGCCGCACGAGGCTGATTCCGACCGAAGTCGCCGAGCGCGCCCTGCCTGACATCCGGGCCGGCTTCGAACGACTCGCGCTCGGTTTCGAGCGCCTGCAGGAAGGCCCGGCAGACCGTGTGCTCACGGTCACCGTGAGTCCGGCGTTCGCTGCCAAGTGGCTGCTGCCGCGCATAGACCGTTTCCAGGCCGCCTGCCCGGACACCGACGTCCGGCTGGAAACCAGCCTCAGGCCGGTGGATTTCATCGCCCGGCGGGTCGACATCGGCGTGCGCTACGGCACGGGCCACTGGCCCGGCCTGACGGCGGACAAGCTGATGGACGAGGAGATCTATCCGGCGTGCTCTCCCGAACTGCTGCGCCAGCACGGCCCCTTGCGCGAGCCGGGCGACCTGGCTCGCGAGACGCTGATCCACGACCTGTCGATGGACGGGCATCCCGGGTTTCCGACCTGGAAGGCCTGGTTGCACAAGGCCGGGGTGCCAGGCGTCGCCACGTCGCGCGGCATGAGGATCAACAATTCGGCCGCCGTCCTGCAGGCAGCGATGGAAGGGCAGGGCATCGCGCTGGCGCGCAGTGTCATGGCGCGCGACGACCTCGCGGCCGGCCGTCTGGTCCGCCTGTTTCCCGAGTTCGAATTCGTGTCGGCCCTTGCTTACTACGCTGTCTATCGGCCCGAATGCGCCGGCCTGCCAGGGTCGGTCGCGTTCCGGAACTGGTTGCAGGAGGAGGCGGCGACCACGACTGTTGCTCGGTATCCCGGATAAGGCTACAATTGACGTTTTCGTTGCTGCTGACGACGGAAAAGCGTCACTGAAGGGAAGCCGCGAAAGCTTCCCTTTTCATTTTCGGGCTTGCCGCGACAGCCGGCACCCGGCCCCGGGCGGGGTGGCAGAGTGGTTATGCAGCGGCCTGCAAAGCCGTGTACCCCGGTTCGATTCCGA
>CALLYQ010000050.1 GCA_937858875.1 uncultured Lautropia sp.
CGACACCCGACTGGTGCTCTCGCGCGACGACATCGCCGAGCTGATGCGGGTGTTCCTGCCCGATGGCACCAACGAGGCCCGGCTGATCGACCAGGTGGA
This sequence comes from uncultured Lautropia sp., assembly GCA_937858875.1. Lineage (GTDB taxonomy): Bacteria > Pseudomonadota > Gammaproteobacteria > Burkholderiales > Burkholderiaceae_E > Zeimonas. The sequence continues at coordinate 100 of CALLYQ010000050.1, forward strand.
TTCGACCATCGGCAAGGTAGTCGATCTGGGGTTTCTGCGCCGACTCAAGCCCGCTGCGGGCGGTGCGCAGGATCGAGGCCACTACGAAGTGCGGCGCATCCTGAAGGCTTTTGTCGACGCGCAATGGCTGGCGGAGTTCGATGCGCGGCTGGAGGTCTACCGCACGGCACTGTCGGGCGGCGCCGGCCAAGGCTCCAACCAGGAGAGCGTCGATGCTTGAGGCACCGACGCTCGGCCTGGACTTCGTGGCCGACGACAGCCGGGTGGGTTTTCGGCTGCAGCGGCTCGAAGTGCTGAACTGGGGCACCTTCGACAGGCGCGTGTGGCGCTACGAGTTCGATGGCCGCAACGGCCTGCTCACGGGCGACATCGGTTCGGGCAAGTCCACGCTGGTCGATGCCATCACGACCCTGCTCGTGCCGGCACATCGCGTGGCCTACAACAAGGCGGCCGGGGCCGATTCACGCGAGCGCTCCCTGCGGTCTTACGTGCTGGGCCACTACAAGAGCGAGCGCAACGAGGTGACCGGCAGCGCCCGGCCTGTGGCACTGCGCGATGCGTCGAGCTATTCGGTCATCCTCGGCGTCTTCCGCAACGAGGGCTACGACCAGAACGTGACGCTGGCCCAGGTCTTCTGGCTGAAAGACGCTCAGGGCCAGCCCACGCGCCTGTTCGTGGCCACCGAGCGGGCATTGGCCATCGCCGACGACTTCAGCGGCTTCGGCAGTGACATTTCCGCCTTGCGCAAGAAGCTGCGGGGCGCGGGCTGCGAGCTGTTCGACAGTTTCCCGCCTTACGGCGCCTGGTTTCGCCGGCGCTTCGGCCTCGAGCACGAGCAGGCCCTGGAGCTCTTCCACCAGACCGTCTCGATGAAGTCGGTGGGCAACCTCACCGACTTCGTACGCAGCCACATGCTGGAGCCGTTCGATTCCGGGCAACGCATCGAGGCGCTGATCCGCCACTTCGATGACCTGGACCGGGCGCACCGGGCGGTGCTCGAGGCCAAGCGGCAAGTGGAGCTGCTGACGCCACTGGTCGTGGACGGCGCACGCCATCAGGCGCTGGTGGCCGAGATCCAGGACTGGCGCGATGCGCGCGATCGGCTCAGGCCGTACTTCGCGCGGCTCAAGGGTGAGTTGCTGGATCGCCGCCTTGGCCTGCTGGCGGAGGATGCGGCCCGGCTCGATGCGCAGATCGAGCGCCTGGACGCCCAGCGCGAGACCGAGCGTGTGGAAATCGGCCGACTGGAGCGGGCCCTGCGAGACCACGGCGGCGATCGCCTGGAGGAACTGGCAGCGGAGATTCGCCGTCTGGAACAGGAGAAGGTTCAACGGCAGACGAAGGCTGGCCGATTCCAGGAGTTGCTGGCCCGCGTCGACGAGGCGGCTCCCGTCGATGAAGCGGGCTTCCTCGCCCAGCAGCAGGGCATCGCCCAGCGTGCCGAAGGCTTGCGAGAGGGCATCGCCGACCTGGACAACCGCGAGCGCGAGGAGGACTTCGCTTTCCGCAAGGGCCGTGAAGAGCACACGGCCTTGTCCGACGAGATCGACAGTCTGCAGCGGCGCAAGAGCAACATCGACGCCACTCAGATCCGGATCCGCGACGCGCTGTGTTCGGCTCTCTCGATCGGTGAGGACGAACTGCCCTTCGCCGGTGAGCTGATCCAGGTGCGGGACGACGAGCGCGATTGGGAAGGTGCGGCCGAGCGGCTGTTGCGTGGCTTCGGCCTTGCGCTGCTGGTTCCGGACGCGCACTACAAAGCCGTTGCGGACTGGGTGGACCGCCAGCATCTGGGCGCTCGGCTGGTGTACTTCCATGTGCGGCAGCGCAGAGCCGGGCAGGGCGCCGGGGACGCCGGCCAGCATCCGCAGTCGGTGATTCGCAAGCTCGTCGTCAAGCCGGATTCGCCGCACTACGAGTGGCTGGAGCGGGAGCTTCGCCAGCGCTTCGACGTCGCCTGCTGCGACACCGGCGAGCAGTTCCGTCGCGAGGCCCGCGCCATTACGCGCTCGGGCCAGATCAAGGACCCGAGCGGACGCCACGAAAAGGACGACCGCAGCCGCATCGACGACCGCCGCCGATACGTGCTCGGCTGGAGCAATGCCGACAAGCTTCGTGCATTGCGCGATCAGCGGCAGCGCCTGGAGGCCAGCCTGGCCACCTTGGGTCAACGGATCGGCGAGATCCAGCAGGCGCGCAACGAGCTGCAGGCACGGCTGGAGACGCTCGCACGGCTGGAGGAGTTCACCCGGTTCGCGGACATCGACTGGACGAGCCTGGCGCGCCAGATTGCCATGCTGACCGAGGAACGTGCGCGGCTGGAAGCCGCATCGGACATGCTGCAAGAGCTGGGGCGTCAGCTCGAGGCCGCGCAGCAGCGGTTCGGCGAGCTGGAGGCCAGGCGCTCCGACACCTTGGGCAAGCGAGGCGAGGTCAAGAGCAAACGGGAGTCGGCGCAGGCGATGCAGGATCAGGCCGGAAGCGTGTGGGACGACGCGCCCCTGACCGAGGCGCAGGTCCAGCGTCTGGATGGCTGGCGCTCGCAAGCGCTGGGCGAGCATCAGCTGTCGGTCGAGTCCTGCGACAACCGCGAGCAGGAAGTGCGCAAGTGGCTGCAGGATCGCATCGACGCGGAGGACAAACGCCTGGCACGGCTGACCGAGCGCATCGTCGACGCCATGCGCGGCTTCAAGGAGGAGTTCAAGGCCGAGACGGTCGAAGTGGATGTGAGCCTGGCGGCGCTGCCGGAGTACGAGCGGATGCTTGCCGGCTTGAAGAGCGACGACCTGCCGCGATTCGAGGCGCGCTTCAAGGAGCTGCTCAACGTCAACACCATCAACGAGATCGCCAACTTCAACGCCCAGCTCGCCCGCGAGCGGGAGACGATCAAGGAGCGCGTGGACTTCATCAACCAGTCGCTCCAGGCCATCGACTACAACCCCGGCCGGTACATCAAGCTGGTGGCGCTGCCCAGCCCGGATGCGGAGATCCGCGACTTCCAGCAGGATCTGCGGGCGTGCACCGAGGGCGCGTTGACGGGTTCGGCCGACGAGCAGTATTCGGAAGTCAAGTTCCTGCAGGTCAAGGCGATCATCGACCGCTTCCGGGGCCGTGAAGGGCTTTCCGACGCCGACCGGCGCTGGACTGCCAAGGTCACCGACGTGCGCAACTGGTTCCTTTTCTCGGCCAGCGAGCGCTGGCGCGCCGACGGTGCCGAACACGAGCACTACTCGGACTCGGGCGGCAAGTCGGGCGGCCAGAAAGAGAAGCTGGCCTACACCGTGCTCGCCGCGAGCCTTGCCTACCAGTTCGGACTGGAGTGGGGCGCCGTGCGTTCGCGCTCGTTCCGCTTCGTCGTGATCGACGAAGCTTTCGGTCGTGGGTCCGACGAGTCCGCGCAGTACGGGCTGCGCCTGTTCCAGCAGCTCAACCTGCAGCTGTTGATCGTCACGCCGCTGCAGAAGATCCACATCATCGAGCCTTTCGTGGCCAGCGTCGGCTTCGTGCACAACGAGGGTGGGCGCGAGTCGCGGCTTCGCTGCCTGTCGATCGAGGAGTATCGGGCCCAAAGGGCTGCCGGGACGGCGGAGGGGGTGGCCGAGGCGAGGGCGGACCGAGCGGCCGAGGCCGGGGCGGCCGGAGTGGCGCCATGAGCTGGACCACGGCGGCGGATCTGCGCGCGCAGGTCCAACGCTGGTGGGACCGGGGCGACTTGCTGCGCGCGACGGTCACCGACGCCGTTGCGTGGCCGCTGCGCCTGAACCTGAAGGCTCCCGATGCCGCGGACCTGTCCGACCGCTTCGAAGCCGTGCGTGACTGGGTGCGCACCGTGGCCGATGTCCCGCAGGTTCGAGTCGAATGGCGCCAGTGGAATCACCGCGTCCAGGGCATGCAGCGGCTCCCGGTGGCCGTCTGGCTCGACAGCCTGCAGGACGCCTTGACCTTTATCGGCAAGGCCCGTCATGCGCAAGGCTTCGAGGCCTTGTGGCAGCAGACGGCCGCCGCGCAGCCGGCGTTGCTGGCGTGGCTGTCCCGGCGGCCGCTTCAGGCGCTGGCTCTGGCCGACCGCTGGGAGCGTCTGCTGGCCGTCGTTGCATGGGTACGAGCACATCCGCGCCCGGGCGTGTACCTTCGCCAGGTCGACGTGCCCGGGGTGGACAGCAAGTTCATCGAGGCCCACCGAGGCGTGTTGGCCGAGTTGCTGGACTTGGCGCTGCCGTCCGAGGTCGTGCAGACCCAGGCCAGCGGCATTGCACAGTTCGCACGCCGTTTCGGTTTCCTGGACAAACCTGTCCGGATCCGGTTTCGCCTGCTCGACCCGGCATTGCCCAGCCTGCCAGGCTGTGAAGGCCTGCCCGACATCACGCTGGACGCTGCGAGCTTCGCGGCGCTGGCGCTACCTGTCGAGCGGGTCTTCATCACCGAGAACGAGACCAACTTTCTCGCGTTCCCGGCGGTGGCGAGCGCCATCGTCGTCTTCGGCGCGGGCTACGGTTGGGAGGCGCTGTCGCGCGCCGCGTGGCTGCATCGATGCCGCCTGCACTACTGGGGAGACATCGACACCCACGGATTCGCCATCCTCGATCAGCTCCGTGCTTGCTTTCCCGGCGCGGCGTCCTTCCTCATGGACCGGGAAACGCTCTTCGCCCACCGCCAGCACTGGGGAGCGGAGCCCGAGTCTGCGCGCCACGACTTGTCGGGTCTTACGCCGGAGGAGGCGTCCGTCTACGACGACCTCAGGTTCGATCGCCACCAACCCCGGCTTCGACTGGAGCAGGAGCGCGTCGGGTTCGGATGGCTGAACGAGCGGTTGCGACGAATTTCCGAGCCCTGAGCGTCGCCGAGGTCGAGCCGGCGAGTAATACGACAATGGAGTATGGGGTATTACGAAAGGAGTCTCGATGACGACGACGATGACGGTCAAAGGGCAGGTCACGATCCCGAAGAAGGTGCGCGACGCACTGCGGCTGTCGCCCGGTGACGGCGTGGAATTCGCTGTCAACGCGCAAGGCGAGATCGTCGTCAAGAAGGCGGGCAGCCGGGCTGTCCGGGCCGTGGGTACCGGGAACGATCGTTTCTCGGCCGCGCGCGGCAAGGCCGAGGTGAAGTGGCGCACGGATGAGCTGATGGCACTGCTACGCGATCCGGATTGAGAGCGGCCGTGCTTCTGGTCGATACGAATGTGCTGGCGGACTTCTTCATCGGCGCGCATGCCGCCGTTCTCGGCTCGGGCATTCTGACCCGCGACCCGCGTCGTTACCGCAGCTACTTTCCGCGCGTGCCCCTGGTAACGCCGTAGAGGCGCCGACGCGGCTCCCCGCCGCGCCGGACGCCCCTGACTCAGATCGCCGGCGCGTTGACGATCTGCCTGTCCAAACGAGCCTCTTCCGGACTTTCCTTGTACGGATCCAGCACGCGGTCGCCTTTCGCGTCGCGCACGCGGGTCACCAGGCCCATGCGGTTCATCAGTTCGATGAACGGCTTCGGATCGAGTTCTTCGACGTTCACCATCTTGCGCACGTCCCAGATGCCGTCTGCAATCAGCATGGCCGCCGCGACGGCGGGCACGCCCGCGGTATAGGAGATCGCCTGGCTGCCGACTTCTTCGTAGCACTCCTTGTGATCGCAGACGTTGTAGACGAGCACTTGCCGCGGCTTGCCGTCTTTCGTGCCCTCGAGCAGGTCGCCGATGCAGGTCTTGCCGGTGTAGGTCGGCGCGAGCGAAGCGGGGTCCGGCAGCACGGCCTTGACGACCTTGAGCGGGATCACTTCCTGGCCTTCGGCGGTGCGCACCGGTTTCTCGGACAGCAGGCCGAGCTTGTTCAGCACCGTGAACACGTTGATGTAGTGGTCGCCGAAGCCCATCCAGAAGCGGATGTTCGGCACGCCCAGGTTCTTCGACATCGAATGCAGTTCGTCGTGCCCGGTCAGGTACGCGGTGCTCTTGCCGACGACCGGCAGATCCCATTCCTTCTTGTGCTCGAACATGCTGCTGGCCTTCCACCGGCCGTTTTCCCACGACCACACGGTCGACGTGAACTCGCGGAAGTTGATCTCCGGGTCGAAGTTGGTGGCGAAGTAGCGGCCATGGCTGCCCGCGTTGATATCGATGATGTCGATCGACTCGACCTCGTCGAACCAGGCGTCCATCGCGAAACGCCCGTAGGCGTTGACGACGCCGGGATCGAAGCCCACGCCCAGGATCGCGGTAACGCCGGCCTTGCGGCAGGCGTCGCGGCGCTTCCATTCATGGTTCGCGTACCAGGGCGGCGATTCGCAGACCTTGTCCGGATCTTCGTGGATCGCCGTGTCGAGATAGGCGGCGCCGGTTTCGATGCACGCCGTCATTACCGACATGTTCAGGAACGGCGACCCCAGGTTCAGCACGATCTGGCTGTTGGTGGAACGGATCAGCGCTTTCGTGGCCTCGACGTCCATGGCGTCGAGCTGGTGTGCCTTCAGCACACCCGAGCTGCGCTGGTTGCCCTTCTCCTTGATCGAGGCAATGATCGCCTGGCATTTGGCGAGCGTGCGCGAGGCGATATGGATATCGCCCAGCAGGATGTTGTTCTGCGCGCACTTGTGGGCTGCGACGTGGGCCACGCCGCCAGCACCGATAATGAGAACGTTGCGCTTCATTCCGTATCACCCTCCGGTTCCAGTAAAAGTGAGCGGTCCTGTCAGGACAGGCTGTCGACGTAGTCGTCGAAAGAAAACCGGCGCACCACGCGCACCGAGCCATCGGCTTCTCTCAGGGCTATCGACGGCATGTTCACGCCGTTGAACCAGTTCTTCTTGACCATCGTGTAGCCCGCGGCATCGCCGATCGAGACGCGGTCGCCGATCTTCAGTGGCGTGGCAAAACGGCCCTCGCCGAAGATGTCGCCCGCGAGGCAGGTCTTGCCGCAAATCATGTAGACGTGATCGCCCGCATCGCTGCCCAGCGGCGCCGTCTCGCGATAGATCAGCAGGTCGAGCATGTGCGCTTCGGTCGACGCGTCGACGATGGCCAGGTGCTTGCCGTTGTAGCCGACGTCGAGCACGCTGACCTCCAGCGTGGCGCTGTCGCGCACCGCGGTCTCGCCGGGCTCCAGATAGACCTGCACGTCGTACTTTCGTGCGAAGCTGCGAATCCGCTCGCAGAATGCATCGAGCGCATAGCCGGGTTTCGTGAAGCTGATGCCGCCGCCCAGGCTGACCCAGTTCAGGCGTCGCAGGATATCTCCGTATCGCCGTTCGACCTGGGTGAGCAGGTCGTTGAAACGGCCGAAATCTTCGTTTTCGCAGTTGTTGTGAATCATCACGCCGTCGAGCCGATCGACGATCGCGCGAATACGTTCGGGGTCTCCTTCGCCCAGGCGGCTGAATTCGCGCGCCGGGTCGGCCAGGTCGAATCCCGAGTGGCTGATGCCCGGGTTCAGGCGCAGGCCGATGGGTTTCCCCGCGGCGTGCAGCGCGAATCGCTCGAGCTGGCTGATCGAGTTGAAGATGATCTTGTCGCAATGCGCGACGACTTCTTCGATCTCGTGATCGGCATAGGCCACGCTGTAGGCGTGGGTCTCGCCGCCGAACTTCTGGTGGCCCAGCTTGACTTCGTAGAGCGACGACGAGGTCGTGCCGTCCATGTGACGGCGCATCAGGTCGAACACCGACCAGGTCGCGAAGCACTTGAGCGCCAGCAGGACCTTGGCACCGGACTGCTTGCGCACCTCGTCGATGATGTCGAGATTGCGTTGCAATGCCGGCTTGTCGATCAGGTAGTACGGCGTGGGAATCGTTTGCATGTTCGATCAGTCGTTCGCGCGGTTTTCGGCGTCGGCGCGGTTCTTGTCGATGCCCTTGCCGATGCCCTTGCCGGTGTTCCCGGCGGTGCTCTTGCTGGCGCCGTTGGGCGACTTCGTGGCCTTCCTGGCCAGGCGCTCGACGATCAACGGCGGACGGTCGGGAAACGTGGCCAGTATCTGCAGCCTGCCTCCGACGCCTTCGACGTAGTGCTGAAGCGTCGACACCAGCATGTCGTCGCGTTTCTCGAGCCTGGAAATCGCGCCCTGACCTACGCCCATCGACACCGCGAGGTCGTCCTGGGTGTGCTGCGTGGCTTTGCGCAGTTCCTTGAGCGTGGCGACCGTGTCGATGGCCTGGATTCCGGTTGGAGGTTTGTCGGCACCGTTGCGCCTGGCTTTGGCACGAGCGGATGACGCGGTGTCTTTCTTTGCCTTCTTGGGCATGGAGTGGGTGTCTCGATGTCGACCGGGCCTGGATCGATGCCCGGAACTCGGGGAAGTCTCGGCCCGAAGCAGGGCCCGGACCCGCGCTTGCCGCGCGAGCCGACGTTCTTCCATGCCGTCGATGATATATGCTTTGGGAGGAATATGCAACCGGAGGCATATCGGGGATCGGGGCACGCAGGGGGCGTGTGGTGGCCTGCTGCCGGCTGCGGGCCACTGCATGCGGCAATCGGCTCCGCGGACCAGCAGCTGCATGGGTGCGTGCTTGCATAGAATGGGCCCATGCTGTGGACACTGGACCAACTGCGCAAATTCGTCGCGACCGCCGACAGCGGCTCCTTCAGCGTGGCGGCACGGCAACTCGGCAAGGCACAGTCGGCGATAAGCACCGCCATCGGCCTTCTCGAGGCGGACCTCGGCGTGGAGCTGTTCGACCGCTCGCGCCGCAATGCGCAACTCACCGATGCAGGGCAGCTGCTGTTGCTCGAGGCTCGCGAGCTGTTGCGCCAGGCCGAGGCACTCGACAACCGAGCGCGGTCGCTGAGCTCCGGAAGCGAAGCCAGGCTGAGCCTGGCGCTCGACGAGGCGCTACCCTATGCGGCGATCAGCTCGCTGCTGCGCGAAATGTCGGCGCGCTTCTCGGACCTGGAGCTCACGCTGTTGAGTGGAACGGCCACCGAAGTCGCCGACTACGTCGACGAGGAGAGGGCGCACATCGCGTTTCATTTCGTGCGGGGCGCTGTGCCTGCTCATTTCGAACAGCGCCATGTCGGCGCCGTGCCGCAGGGCGTCTTCGTTGCGAACGACCATCCGTTGGCGCGACTGGAGGTCGTCGAGCGCAAGGATCTCGTCAAGTACCGCCAGCTGATGATGCACGCCGAAGACGCGTATGAAGCGACCTACAGCCCCAAGCTGTGGCGTTCGGACAGTTTCTACAGCATCGCGGAGATGGTGGCCGACGACCTGGGATGGGCGATCCTGCCGGTCAACGTCGGGACCGACGACGCCTACGACAAACCGCTGAAGCAGGTGTTCTGCCCCTCGCTCGCGCTGTCGCAACTGTCGGTCCGGGTCCTGTGGCGGCAGGGCTGGCGGCCGACTCCCACCGTGCAGTGGGTGCAGTCGCGATTCACGGAGTTGCTGGGTCAGGTGCAGGCACCGGACGACGCGGCTGCCCCGATCATTCCGCCCACTCGGGATCGGTCGTGAACACGATCATCAGCCAGCGATCCGGCGTGTCGCCTCCGATCGCGTCGCTGATCTCGTCGCGGATCCGGTCCCACTCCGCCAGCTCCCTGGCGGACCGTTCGTTGGACACGAGGAAGTACAGCTCGATCTGGCGCCCGCGGCCGACCCGGGCGACGCAGGCGCGGTGCGATGCAAAGCCGTAACGCTGCACCGAAGCGCGCGCGACCTCGTCGACGTGCTGTTTCAGATCGGCAGGCGCAAGCAGCAGGATGTCCTGCACCGCCCGGCGCACGGTGCCGAACGGAAGCGGCAGCACCGCGAGGCAGACCAGCCCGAGCGCTACCGGGTCGATGTACGGAACGAGCCATGCGAGGCGCGTTCCCTCGGCAAATTTGCCGAATCCGAAGGCCAGCAGATAGGCCACGGTGATGCCGGCCGACATCAGCCAGGACTTTGCGTCGAGCGCGAGGAACTCCGAGCGGATGCGCCGGTTGGCCGAAACGAGGAATGCCGCGGCGCCCAGTTCGACGATCAGGGAGATGACGGCGAAGAGAATGGCGTAGCCGAAGTCGAGCTGGCGCCCGCCGTTCATGACGCTGTCGATCGAATGGAGCAGGCCGTAGAACGCGGCCGCCATCAGCAACAGGCCGTTCATCCCGAGCACGATGGGCTCCAGATGCCAGAAACCCATGTCGAAGCGCCTGGCCAGCCGCCTGTCGAGGCCGGGGCCGGGTCCCGCGCCGGACGTGGAGGTCGCGATCAGCCGGGCGACCAGCAGCGCGAGGCCGGTCATGACGACGTCGATCAGTTCGTAGATCGCGTCGAACAGCAAGGTCAGCGATTCGGCGAGCAGGCCGAAAACCACGCCGAGTACGGTGACGAAAAGCGTGATGGCGATCGAGATGCGCAGGACCCCTTGTTCGGACAAGGTGTCGAAACGGTGAAGACTCATGAACCCGTGGTCGGTGCTTCGGAGAGTCTATTTTTCAACAGGTTATGAGATTAAAAAAGATCGATGCGATCAGGTTAATAGATGGTTGGTGGCGGAAGCAACGGTCCTTTCCGGAAGCGACACGCCAGCGGCCCGAGGTGGGGCTCCCGGCCGCATCGCGTGTCGTTCCCGGTGGCGAGCGTCTGCGCCCTCAGGGATGGCTGCGGCGCGCGCGACTGCCGCGGCGCAGCGGGAGCAGCATCGCGACCTGCTCCCGGTAGACGCGGTATCGATCGCCGAACTGCGCCACCAGATCGCGTTCCTCGAACCAGATGCCGAGCAGGATGTAGCCGGTGGTCGCAAGCGCGAAGAGCAGGTGCCCGGCGCTCATCTGCGGCGTCGACCAGAACGCGAGCAGGAAACCGGCGTAGATCGGATGACGCACGTAGCGATAGAACAGCGGCGTACGGAATTCCTGCCGGGGCAGCGCCTGGCCGTGCAAGCGCGCCCAGACCTGTCGCAGTCCGAACAGCTCGAAGTGGCTGATGAGGAAGGTGCTCACGAGCACGATCCCCCACCCGATCCAGCAAGCGGCGGTGAGCAGGAAAGCCAGACCCGGATCTCTCACCGTCCAGATCACCGGCTCGGCGATCGGCCGCCACTGCCAGAGCAACAGCAGCAGCGCGATCGACGCAGCGAGGACGAAGGTGCTGCGCTCGATCGCCTCGGGCACGATGCGCGTCCACCAGCGCTTGAACCCGCGCCGCGCCATGATCGAGTGCTGCGCGGCGAACAGGCCGAGCAGCAGCAGGTTGACGATCAGCGCCTCGGCCAGCGGCACTGCGGTGCCGCTGTCGATCGTCTTCGGTATCGGCAGCTTGCCGACGAAGGCGATCGCCCACAGGAAGCTGAACAGGAAGAGCAGATAGGCGAGCAGGCCGTAGGCCATCGTCAGGATGCGCGTCATGGCAGTCTCCTTGCCAGGCTCGGAAGTCGAGCCCGCTCGCTGCGAGCGAGGCGGAATCAGCGAGCGAGAGAACGATCTGGCGGTATCGGCGATCGATCAGCGTTGGTAATCGAGTAGCGTCAACCGAGTCAGCGATCGACCCACCAGCGGTTGTCGAGCATTTCGGCAATTCGCCGCGCGGCGCGCGCGGCGCCGTCGGTTTCCACCGGCCGGTAGCGGACCGGTTCGTTCATCGCGGCGAGCGCCTTCCCGGCCAGCGCTTCGGGCGTCAGCGACGGGTAGTCGACCGAGCGGTCGGCGTCGTAGTTCCGCAGCCTTTTCCGGACGTGCACGCACTGCTCGAAATGCCGCTGCAGCGGAAAGCCCAGGAACGGGCGGCGTGCGGCGACCAGCTCCATGCAGGTGCTCAATCCGCCTTGCACCAGCGCGAGGTCGCAGCACGACAGGTGTTCGAACAGCTTGTGCACGTAGGGGCGCACCTCGAGCCCGTCGAGCCGCGGGAACGAATCGACGGGCACGCGCGGGCCGGCCACGAGGATCATCCGCAGCTCGGGCGCCTGCCGCTTCATGTGGATGAACGACTGCGCGATGCCGTCGAGCAGGTGCCTGCCGACGCCGGTGCCGCCGACCGACGCGATGACGATCCGCTCGTCGCGGCGGTAGCCGAGGCGTGCGCGCGTGCGCTCGACGTCGGCAAGGCTGGCCGGGTCGAAGGGCAACGTGTAGCCGGCGTAGCAGAAGTTGCGATCGGTCCAGTCGCGGATCCGTGGCATGCCGGGCCCGAACGGGAGCTCCGTCACGTCGTCCGGATTGCCGACGAATATCGACGCGTCGCGCACGTACGGAAAGCGCGCCAGGTGCTCGATGTCGTCTGCGTTGCGGTCGGCGCACAGCAACGCTTCGCGCTCGTCGTCGCCCATCGGCAGGCAGCCGACGAAGTCGGTCAGGAAGACGAAGGGCTGGCGCTTGAGCTCGGGGTTCTCATGGTAGTAGTAGTCGACTTCCCAGGCCTCGTCGCCGATCACGAGGTCGTAGTGCTCCCGCTCCATCAGGTCGTGAAAGACCATGAAGTTGCGGACCATGACCTCGTCCATCGAACGCAGCGCGAAGAACGCATGCAGGTCGTGCTCGCCGGCGACCGATTCGAAGTGACCGCTTTCGCTGGCGAGGCGCTGCGTGATCGGATGCAGGCGTTCGCCCTCCGTCTCCAGATAGCGTCGCGCCGGGTCGGTGGTGAACCAGTCGATGTCGAGCTCGGGCTCCAGCTTGCGCAGTTCGCGGGCGATCGCGAGATCGCGCTGTACGTGGCCCAGCCCGATCGGGCTCGAAACGAACAGCGCCTTGCGCTTGCGGCTCATCGCGCGCGTCCACGTCG
>CALLYQ010000051.1 GCA_937858875.1 uncultured Lautropia sp.
GTCAGGCCCGGCTTCGACGGTCGGTGGCGGCCGCGGCGCCTGCGCTTCGCTCGGGCGCCGGCGCACGGATCGGCCAGATCCTGCGGCTGATCGCCCGCGCCGGCAGGCTCGCTGTCGGCGTGCACGATTACCCGCAGTACGTCGCGCACATGCGCTCGCGCCACCCGGGCGTAGAGCCGATGAGCCGCGAGATGTTCTACCGGCGTTGCATGGAAGCCCGCTACGGGGGCGCCGGACGCGGGGGCAGCGGCTGCCCCTGCTGAGGTGGCGCGAGACCGCGCCGGCGCCGATTCGGCGGACCACCGCCGCTGCAAGCTCCGAAAGCGCGCGTTGCGCGGCGGAACTCCGCCGTCGCATGGCCGAAGACCGGGCGATGATCTGCGCTGAAGCGGCCTCGACGCCGCTCGGGGAGGATGAAATGACCCGCACTGCAGACATCGCCGAAATCCGCGGCGCCGGCAGGCAAGGCGCCCCCCGCAGCCGCACGCTCATCGCACGCGAGCAAGGGGCCTGCGCAGGCAACTACGCACCGTTCCCGGTCGTCGTCGCCAGCGCCGAGGGCGCCTGGATCACCGACGTCGACGGGCGCCGCTATCTCGACTTCATGAGCGCCTACTCGGCGGTCAGCCATGGCCACCGTCATCCGCGCCTGGTCGTCGCTGCGCGCGCGCAGATGGACCGCGTCTGCGTGACCTCGCGTGCCTATCACAGCGAAACGCTCGGCGAATTCGCAGCGGAACTGTGCCGTATCGCCGGTTTCGACCGGATGTTGCCGATGAACACCGGCGCGGAGGCTGTCGAAACGGCGATCAAGGCCGCGCGCCGCTGGGCCTACCGGGTTCGAGGCATCCTCGCGAACCGGGCTGTGATCCTCGTGGCCGAAGGCAACTTCCACGGGCGCACGTCGACGATCGTCGGCTTCTCGTCGGAGCCCGAGTATCGCGCCGACTTCGGCCCCTTCCCGGCAGGATTCAGGCACTTCCGCTTTGGCGACATCGCGTCGCTCGACGAGGTCTACGACGACGACGTCTGCGCGGTGCTGGTCGAACCGATTCAGGGCGAAGCCGGCATCGTCGTGCCGCCCGAAGGCTGGCTGCGCGAACTGCGCGACTGGTGCGATCGCCGGCGAGTGCTGCTGATCCTGGACGAAGTCCAGTCCGGGCTGGGCCGCACCGGACGCATGTTCGCCTTCGAGCACGCAGGCATCCGGCCTGACGGCCTGATCCTCGGCAAGGCGCTCGGCGGCGGCATCATGCCCGTATCGGCTTTCCTCGCCGACGACGAGGTAATGGGCCTGTTCGGCCCGGGCAGCCATGGATCGACCTTCGGCGGCAACCCGCTGGCCGCGGCGATCGGGCTGGAAGCGCTGCACGTGCTGCAGCAGGAGCAGTTGCCCGAGCGAAGCGCGGTGCTCGGTCGGCATCTGCTCGACCGGCTGCGCGAGATCGTCGCAGGGCGTGGGGCGACCGGCCGACTCGACAGCCCCACGACTGCGGACCGCGGCATCGTCGTGCGCGGACGCGGCCTGTGGGCTGGCGTGGACCTGCGCAACTCCGGCATCGATGCCGTGCATGCCATCGGGCGCCTGGCCCGACACGGCGTGCTGTCGAAGGAAACGCACGACACGGTCATCCGGATCGCACCACCGCTGACGATCACGAAGGCCGAGCTGGACTGGGGTCTCGATCGCCTCGAAGCGGTGTTCGACGAGCTCGCGCCGCGACCGCGGCCACGTGCGCACGCACACGCGCAGCCGCAGCCGCAGCCGCACCAGCGTCCGCGTCACGCTGCGTCGGCGGCCAGTCCGGAGTCCGACGTCCGTGCCGGGCCGGGCGCTCGACAAGAGTCGCCGACGCTGCTGCTCTGTCCGCCGGATCACTTCGAGGTCAGCTACCGGATCAACCCGTGGATGCAGCCCGAAACCTGGGCGGACGAAGCGGACACCCTGGCAGCGAATGCCCGCGAGGGTTGGCGCCAATTGCGCGACGCCTACTTGCGCCTCGGCGCGCGGATCGAGACGATGCCGCCGCAAGCCGGACTGCCCGACATGGTGTTCACGGCGAACAGCGCCGTCGTCCTCGACGGCAAGGCCGTGCTCGGCCGCTTCCTGAATCCGGAACGGCGGGGCGAAGAAGCGC
>CALLYQ010000052.1 GCA_937858875.1 uncultured Lautropia sp.
TATCGGAGCCGGCCGCAGGCCGTGAACGGTTCGCCGGGCGCGCTGGGGACCTTGCGGAAGGTCATCGCAGCGGCCCTTGCTGCGCTTCGGAAGCGATCAGCGCAGCAGCGACAGCACGTTCTGCGGCACCGCGTTGGCCTGCGACAGCATCGCCATGCCGGCCTGCTGCAGCACTTGGGCGCGAGACAGGTTTGCGGTTTCGGCGGCGAAATCGGTGTCCATGATGCGGCCGCGGGCGGCAGCTTGGTTTTCGACCGATACCTGCAGACTGCTGATCGCCGAATCGAACCGGTTCTGCGCGGCACCGTATGCCGAACGCGCTGTCGTCACACTGCCGATGGCCGTATCCAGCGCAGTGATTGCCGCGGTTGCGCTGGTCGCATCGGCGCCGGTTATGTTCAGCGCGCCGACAGCGGTGACCGTACCCGAGAGGTCCGAAGAGGTGATCGTGATCGTGTCAGTCGTAGCGTTTCCGGCGCCGACCTGGAAGTTGAACGAGCCGTTCGTACCGTCGAGCAAGGTCAGACCGTTGAAGGAGGTGCCTTCGACAAGGCGCTCGACCTCGTCCGACAACTCCTGGAACTCTGCGTCGAGGTTGGCGCGGTCATTGGTTGTGTTGGTGCCGTTCTTGGCCTGCACCGCGAGCTCGCGCATCCGCTGCAGCGCATCGCCGACCTTGCCAAGCGCGCCCTCCGCGGTCTGCGCGAGCGAGATGCCATCGTTCGCATTGCGGATCGCAACGTTCATCCCGCGTACCTGAGCGTTCATTCGCTCTGCAATCGCCAACCCTGCCGCATCGTCCTTGGCGCTGTTGACACGCAGACCCGACGACAAGCGCTGAATGGATTGAGCAAGAGCGCTTTGCGTCGTGCCGAGGTTCCGCTGCGCGTTCAGCGAGAACATGTTGGTGTTGATCTGGGCCATTCTCCGAACTCCTTGAACTGAGGTTTGGTCGGGGATGTCCCCCGGTGCCTTGGTTATCGGCGGCCCGGCGGTCGGCTTTAATTCCGGGGCTGCACGCCGACGAACGGCGGCTGTCGGCAGAAGGGCTGCAGTCGGTAGGAAGTCTTCCTACGCGCGCCTGATTTCATCCGAGCCGAAGCGCAGCGGACTTCCGATTCAAGATCCCCGGGTCGTGGTCGACACTGGCGCCACTCGACGAACGATGTGGATGGGGTCAGAAGTGGACGCTGTGCAGCTAGACGAACGCCTGATGTCGGAGATCCGGGACGCGAACCTGTCGTACCTGATCCTGGCGCAGCGGCTGATCCGCGCAGACAAGGCGCAGGCACTGTATCGGCTCGGCGTGTCGGAGGAAACGGCCGACATCGTCGACGCGCTGTCGCCGAGCCAGATGATGAAGATCGCCGCCGGCAACACGCTGATGTGCCGATTCCGCTTCGACGACCAGATGATCTGGTCGCTGCTGGCCGACCACGGCCGCCCGGCTGCCGACGGCGCCGCTCGCGAAGGCAGCGCCGAGCGGCTGCACGCCAGCATCCTGATGGCCGGCGACTTCAGCGAAACGGTGATGGCATGAGCACGCAGCGCAGCCTGCTCGAGGACAACCGCCAGGTTCGGCGCGCGATCGAGCTGATCGAACTCGGCGCGCGGCTGCAGATGCTGCAGGCGGAGACCGCGCTGCCCTACGAGCGGCTGTTGCGCCTGTACAAGGAAGTGGCCGGACGTTCGCCGTCGAAGGGGCAGTTGCCGTTCTCGACCGACTGGTTCGTTTCCTGGCAGCCGAACATCCACTCGTCGCTGTTCCTCAACCTTTACAACTACCTGTTGAAGACCAGCGAGCTCGACGACGTCGAGGCGATCGCCAAGGGCTACCGGCTGTATGCGGCCGAAGTCGGCACGCACGGGGTCGAGCCGCTGCTGACGATCACGCGGGCGTGGCGGCTCGTGCGTTTCGTCGATGCCGGGATGCTGGCGTCGACGCGCTGCACGCGCTGCGGCGGGCACTTCGTCACACATCCGGGCGAGCTCGCGCACAAGTTCGTCTGCGGGCTGTGCCAGCCGCCGGCGCGCGCGGGGAAGGGGAGGCGGGCGGGGGCGATTCACTGATCAAACCGCTTACCGGAAGGATCCCGCCATCGTGGGGTGGTAGCGCGTTCCTTCACGCGCGGGGCACGCTGGATCGGAATCGCCTGCAACGCAATCGAGGCATCGTCGCAAGCCGAGTTGACTCCCGAGCAGTCGGAACGACTTACCGAAGCTCTGATCAGGCGGCTTGGAAAGCGGATCGCGGCGTTTCCCGCGCTCGCAAAGGAAGTCGTCATCGAGGGCCGGCGAGACGGATTCGCGGTGAACGGAACGAGGTACATCGATCCCGAAGGCGCGATCGTTCGCTACGGCGCAGTCAGTTGGCGCTCGAGTGGGCAGGGAGCCTCGGCGCGGTCAATCCGTTGTCCGTTCCGCATTGAGGGGATGGGATTGAACGGTGGAATTCAAGCTCATCGGCGACGAGGCCGCTATGGAATGGAAACACGTCATCACCGCTGATCCTCGGGTCCTCCATGGAGCCGTCCGCTTCGCGAACACCCGGATTCCGGTGACCGTCGTCCTGGACAACCTCGCAGATGGCGCTACGCCGGCGGAAATTCTCGCTCAGTTCCCCAGTCTGCGCCCGGAGCATATCCTGCAGCGCTGGCCTACGCAGCCGATCTCGCGCGCGAGCGCATAGTGCCGATTCCTGTCTGATCGTCTCATGAGGTTCAAGCTCGACGAGAACCTGCCGGAACTCGTGCAGCGCGTCCGCATTCGCGATGCCTGACCTCTTGCTGATCGTCGCTCACCGGATGCTCTGCCCGGACGCGACGGCAGCCTGCGAGCCGACGAACGGGCAGTGCCGCCCCTCAAGAACCTCGCCCGCCATCCGAAAAGAAGTGCAAACCGCTGGCGCCTGCCGCGGTCGCTCCTCCAGGATTTCTCACGCATGTTCGTCGTCATCGGTTATCTGGTCGTCATCGGCTCGGTCCTCGGCGGTTTCGCGCTGGCCGGCGGCCATGTGGGCGCGCTGTTCCAGCCGCTCGAATTCCTGATCATCGGGGGCGGGGCAATCGGCGCCTTCGTCGTCTCGAACTCGGCCAAGACGCTGAAAGCCGTGCTGGGCGCGATGCCCACGCTGTTGAAGGGCTCGAAATACTCGAAGGCGCGCTACATGGAACTGATGGCGCTGCTCTACGACATCCTGACCAAGGCCCGCAAGGAAGGGCTGATGTCGATCGAGAGCGACGTCGACAATCCCGGGGAGAGCCCTCTTTTCAAGCGCTATCCGACAGTCTCGGGCGACCATCACCTGATCGAGTTCACGACCGACTACCTGCGGATGATGGTCTCGGGCAACCTGAACGCCTTCGAGATCGAGAACCTGATGGACAACGAGATCGAAACGCACCATCACGAGGCGATGGTGCCGTCGCACGCGATCCAGAAGGTGGCCGACGGCCTGCCTGCCTTCGGCATCGTCGCGGCGGTGATGGGCGTCGTGCACACGATGGCCTCGGTCGGCAAGCCGCCGTCCGAACTGGGGCAGATGATCGCGCACGCGCTGGTGGGCACCTTCCTCGGCATCCTGCTCGCTTACGGTTTCGTGGCGCCGCTGGCCAGCCTGCTCGAGCAGAAGTGCGACGAGAGCACGAAGGAGCTGCAGTGCGTGAAGGTGACGCTGCTGGCCAGCATGCAGGGCTACGCGCCGTCGATCGCCGTCGAGTTCGGCCGCAAGGTGCTGTTCTCGACCGAGCGGCCGAGCTTTTCCGAGCTCGAGGCGCACGTCAAGCAGAAGCGCGCCTGATGAACGAGGCTGCCAGCGAGTCGATGCGGCCCAGGCCCTGGTCCCGGTTGCTGCGAGCCCGCAATGTCGGCTGCTGATCGCACGGCTGCCCGTCCGATCATCGTCAAGCGGATCAGGAAGGTCGCGGGAGGCGGGCACGGAAGCTCGGCCTGGAAGATTGCCTACGCGGACTTCGTAACCGCGATGATGGCTTTCTTCCTGCTGATGTGGCTGCTGGGGTCGACGACGCAGGGCGACCTGCAGGGCATCGCCGATTACTTCAGCACGCCGCTGAAGGTTGCACTTGCCGGCGGCTCCGGCTCCGGCGACAGCTCGTCGGTGATCAAGGGCGGCGGCACCGAGCTGACCCGCACCACCGGCGTCGAGCGGCGCGGCGACATCGAATCGGACCGCCGCAAGATCAATCTGCAGGCACTGCGCGCCGAACTGCGAAAGGAGGAGCGCAAGCGGCTGACGAAGCTCAAGGTCCAGATCGAGGAAATGATCACGCTGAACCCCCGGCTGGCGGAACTGCGCTCGCAGATCAAGCTCGACCTGGTGCCCGACGGCCTGCGGATCCAGATCGTCGACGAGCAGAACCGGCCGATGTTCGACATCGGCAGTGCGGCGGTCAAGGACTACATGCGCGAGCTGCTGCGAGAGATCGCCAGGCTGCTCAACGAGGTCGAGAACCGGGTCAGCCTGTCCGGGCATACCGACTCGGCGCCTTATGGAAGCGGCCAGCGGGGCTATTCGAACTGGGAACTGTCGGCCGACCGGGCCAACGCTTCGCGCCGCGAACTGGTGGCCGGCGGGCTGACCGAATCGAAGGTTGCGAGCGTGTCCGGCCTCGGCGAACGGGTCATGTACGACCCCGACAACCCGCGCAGTCCGATGAACCGGCGCATCGCGATCATCGTGCTGCACAGCGAGGCCGAAGAGCGCCTGTACCAGAACACGATGGTGGAGGCGTCGAACAGCGGGGAAGTGGCGGCCGCGGTCGGTGCTCCGAGCGGGTCGGACACATCAGGCGGAGCCAACGCACGAGGTGCAGCCCCCGCACCAGCCACAGCCGACGCCATCGAGGCCGCTGCTGCGAGCGCATCGGCTCGCTGAAGCCGTCGAATAGACCCCGGAACCGCCTGCTTATCGTCACTTAAGTTTTCGGTGCGCCGGAAATAATCGCCATCGAACCTGTTTCGATGCCCGATTTTCGAGCGCAATGGCCGACAACGACGCCAGTCGCGAAGACCGACAACTCCCTGCTTCCGAGCGGCGGCTGCAGAAGGCCCGCGAGGAAGGGCGGGTCGCGCGCTCGCGCGATCTCGGTCACCTCGTCGTTCTCGGGGCCGCGCTGCTGGGCGGCATGGCGCTCGGGCCTTCGCTGGCGCGCGCGACGGTCGACATGGTCCGCAGCGGCCTGCGTTTCGATCGCGTCGATGCCCTGACCCCGGATCGCCTGCCGACGCTGTTCGCCACGGTCGGCGTCGACGCACTGCTCGCTGCGCTGCCGCTGGTCGGTGCGCTGGCGGTCGCAGCGGTCGCAGCCACGCTGGTGCCTGGCGGATTGGTGCTGTCGGGCAAGCCGTTCGAGCCTTCGTTGTCGAAGATCAGCCCGCGTTCGGGGCTGAAGCGGATCTTCTCGGTACGTGGTGCCGTCGAGCTCGGCAAGCTGATCGCGGTAGCGTTGGCGTTGTTCGCCATCGGCGCCTGGTTCGTCGTGACCAGCGTGGCCGAGTTCGCCGGGCTCGCGCAGCGCCCGCTTGCGCCGGCACTGGCCGGCGGCGCCTCGCTGCTGGGTGCGGGCCTGGCCGCGCCGCTCGGCGTGCTGCTGCTCGTCGCGCTGTTCGACGTTCCGTTCCAGTGGTTCAGGCATCGGGCCGACCTGCGGATGACCTTCCAGGAGGCGAAGCAGGAGAACAAGGAATCGGAAGGCGATCCGCTGCTGCGCAGCCGGATACGCGCGCGGCAACGCGAGATCGCCAGCCGGAAGATGCTCGCGGCAGTCCCGGCGGCCGACGTCATCATCGCGAACCCGACGCACTACGCGGTCGCGATCCGCTACGACGAAACCTCGATGGGTGCGCCCCGCGTGGTGGCCAAGGGCGCCGATCTGATGGCCGCCCGGATCCGGGAGCTGGCTCTGCAGGCGCGCGTACCGCTGGTCGAAGCGCCGCCGCTGGCGCGAGCGCTGTACGCGCACGTCGAAGTCGACCGCGAGATTCCGGCCGTGCTGTATACGGCGATCGCGCAGATCCTCGCCTATGTCTATCAGCTGCGGCACTGGACGCCGGGTCGCGGCAGGGCGCCGCAGATGCCGCAGGCGGTCGAGGTGCCGGCGGGCATGGATCCGCTATCCGCTGAAAACGGAGCGAACGGCTCATGAGCGCGACGCAACCGGTTCGCCGTGGCGCCGGCACCAGTGCGGGCCAACGGGTATCGCTCGGCGGCGTGATGCTGAACCTGCCGCCGATCAAGGCGCTCGCTGCGCCGATCGTCATCGTGCTCGTGCTTGCGATGATGATCCTGCCGCTGCCGGCACCGGTGCTCGACCTGCTGTTCACCTTCAACATCGCGCTGGCCCTGCTCGTGCTGCTGGTGTCGTCGTATACGGTGCGTGCGCTCGACTTCGCGGTGTTCCCGTCGGTGCTGCTCGTGACGACGCTGATGCGCCTGTCGCTGAACGTTGCCTCGACGCGCGCCGTGCTGATGCACGGTCACACCGGCACCGACGCTGCCGGCAAGGTCATCGAATCCTTCGCGAACTTCCTGATCGGCGGCAACTTCGCGGTCGGCATCATCGTCTTCGCGATCATCACGGTGATCAACTTCATCGTGGTTACGAAGGGCGCCGGACGAATCGCCGAGGTGTCGGCGCGCTTCGCGCTCGACGCGATGCCCGGCAAGCAGATGGCGATCGATGCCGACCTGAACGCCGGCCAGATCGACCAGGACGAAGCGCGGCGCCGGCGCAGCGACGTTGCGCGCGAAGCCGATTTCTACGGTTCGATGGACGGCGCGTCGAAGTTCGTGCGCGGCGACGCGATCGCCGGCATCCTGATCCTGTTCATCAACATCGTCGGCGGCCTGCTGGTCGGAACGACGCAGCACTCGCTGTTGATCGACCAGGCGGCCAACAACTACATCCTGCTGGCCATCGGCGACGCGCTGGTCGCGCAGGTGCCGGCGCTGGTCATCTCGGTGGCCGCCGGCCTGATCGTGTCGCGCGTGGCCGACGACGACGACGTCGGTTCGCAATTCGCCAAGCAGCTGCTGTCGCTGCCGCGCGCGCTCGGGCTGACCGCCGGTGTCATCGCCGTGCTCGGCATCGTGCCCGGCATGCCGCATTTCGCGTTCCTCGCGCTGGCCGGCGGCATCGGCTACGCGGCCTGGCGCCTGTCGGAGCAACAGACGCGGCAGGCGCTCGCGCCCGAACCGATTGCGCCGCCGCCGTCGGCGAGCACCGAAGCGAGCTGGGACGACGTGCAGCCGGTCGAGACGCTCGGCCTCGAGGTCGGTTACCGGCTGATCCAGCTCGTCGACAAGGAACAGGGAGGCGACCTGCTGTCGCGGATCAAGGGCGTGCGCAAGAAGTTCGCCAACGAGGTCGGCTTCCTGCCGCCGGCCGTCCACATCCGCGATCAACTCGAGCTCAAGCCGACCGGCTATCGGGTCACGCTGAAGGGCGTCGTCGTCGGCGAAGCCGAAGTGTTCCCCGGCATGTTGCTGGCGCTCGATCCGGGCGGCGCGACGATGGCGCTGACCGGAACGAAGACGACCGACCCCGCCTTCGGGCTGCCGGCCACCTGGATCGATGCCGGGCAGCGCGACGCAGCGCTGGCCGCCGGCTATACGGTCGTGGATCCGGCCACCGTGATCGCCACGCATCTCCATCACCTGATGCAGACGCATGCGTCGCGCCTGCTCGGTCGTACCGAGGCGCAGCAACTGCTCGAGCACCTGGCGCGCTACGCGCCGAAGCTGGCCGAGGAGGTCGTGCCGAAGCTGCTGCCGATGCCGGTGTTCCAGAAGGTGCTGCAGAATCTGCTCGACGAGGCGGTGCACGTGCGCGACCTGCGCGGCATCGTCGAGACGCTCGGCGAGTACGGCGTTGCCACGCAGGATCCGGCCGAGCTGACCCGCGAAGTGCGGATCGCACTGTCTCCGGCAATCGTCCAGCAGATCTTCGGGCCGGTACGCGAGTTGAGCGTGATCGCGATCGAGCCGGGCCTCGAGAACCTGCTGGTGCAGGCGCTGACCCAATCGGGCGGCGCGCTCGAGCCGGGCGTCGCCGAATACCTGATGACGGCCGGCGGCCAGGCCGCGCGGGGCCAGGAAGACGAGGGCCAGCCGGCCTGTCTGCTGGTGCCCGACCGGATTCGGGTTTCGATCGCGCGGCTGTTGAAGAAGGCGGCGCCGCGACTGCGCGTGCTCGGCCACGCCGAGATCCCTGATACCCATTCGATTCGAATCGGACGACTGATCGGAGAAGCGAAGTGAAGATCAAACGCTATGTGGGGCGTACCACCCGGGAGGCGATGGCGAAACTGCGCGCCGAACTGGGCGCCGATGCGATCGTCCTGAAGAACCAGGAGGTGGCCGACGGCGTCGAAATCCTGGCGATGGCCGACGCTGAACTGGAGGTCGACGGCGTGCCGCGCGCCGACCAGGCGTTTCGACGTGCCGACGAGTCGCAGCGCCGTATCGACGACGCGCCACAGCGCGCAGCCGAGCCGGCCGGTGGCGAAGCGGCGATGAGCACGGTGAACTTCGAGGCCTACGTGCGCGAGCGCCAGCAGCGCCGCAGGCAGGCCCTGCATGGCGATGCGGCCGACGACGTGCACGCGGCCCCTGCGGTGGACGATCGAGCCCGGGTAGCGCCGGCGGTCCACGCACCGATGCCGGCGGGCATGCAGGCTCGCGGAGCATCGCCGGACCGGAGAACGAATCACAGCGAGCAGGCTGCGCCTGCCACCGCGCCGCAGCGCCCGGCGACCGCGCCGGCTCGCCCGGAGCCGGAGCTGGAGCCGGGACCGGTACGTCAGCCTGCCGCGCCGCTTGCGGCCGAGCAGGCAGCACCTCGCCAAGCCCAGGAAGGCATCGACGCCGTACAACTGATGTCGGAGCTGCGAGCCATGCGCGGTTTCCTGTCCGAGCGCATCGAGTCGGTTAGCTGGTTCGAAGGCGTGAGGCGCCGCCCGGCGCAGTCGAGGATGCTGCGCAGCTTGCTGAACGCCGGCTTCTCGGCAGCCCTTGCGCGCAGACTGGCCGATCACCTGCCGGCCGATTTCGGCGATGCCGAAGCGGCGCAATGGCTGTCGGCGGCACTGCGACGCAATGTGCGCGTCGAAGCGCCGGGGACGACCGTGTTCGATTCGGGCGGCACCTTCGCTCTGCTCGGTCCGACCGGCGTCGGAAAGACCACGACGGCGGCCAAGATCGCCGCTCAGTTCGCAGTCC
>CALLYQ010000053.1 GCA_937858875.1 uncultured Lautropia sp.
TTCACGGGCGCCTGGGCAGTCTCAGCTGCCGGTGCGTGGCGGCCGATTGCTGGCGAGCAACCAGGTCAGGCTGCTGGACAGCGCGAACAGGACCCAGAACAGGAAGAAGCCGACCGTGTAGGCGCCTTCGCGGCTGTCGGCGATCGGCATCCCGACGAGCTCCAGTTCCTGCGGGTCGATCATCGAGAAGAACACGCCGACGGCGACGACGGCCATCAGGAACGACGGCCACAGCACCTGCATCATGAAGCGGCCGACCCGGCCTTCTCCGATCGGAGCAGGATCGCCGGGCATCATCGCGTGCCCCCGGCCGGCAGCGGATCGGCACGCATTGCGAGCGCCTCGTCGAAGCGTTCGGCGCGCGCCATCAACCGCCACTGCCGCTGTTCGTCTTCGAGGTGCACGATCCAGCGGCCGCTGGCAGGCAGCGCGCCGCCGCCGGCATAGCGGCCGTTGCCTTGATGGGCGAGACGAAGCTGGCCGTCGAGCGCCGATTCGGTCGCGTGGACCAGTCGCAGGCTCAGCGTATCGGGCCAGGCGACGCCTTCTTCACGACTGCGCAGCTCGACGACGATGCCGAGCGAACTGCCGGGCGCGTTCGACACGGTCGCACTCAGTCCGAGGCGCGCGGCCTCGTCGTCGCGCGCGAGCTGCTGGTTGATCGCGCGGCCCTCGCGGTAGTAGTCGTCGACCACCATCGAGTTGTTGCTGGTGGCCGCCAGCCACCAGGTGAAGAATCCGGCGATCACGGCGCTGGCCGGCGCGATCATCAGCAGCCAGGGCCAGCGATGCCGGTACCACGGGGTAGGAGTTGCGTTCTCTGCCATTGGACCAGTCTTCGGGATATTCGGGCGGGACCGTAGCACGCCTCAGCGCGGGACGAAATAGGTCGAGGCCGCGTCCACGCTGACGGAGGGTTTGTCTTCGGCCTGCACGTGGAACACGATGCGGTTGCTGCCCGGCTCGCCCATGCCGGGTTGCGTGCGCACGGTGATCGGGACCAGGCGGGTACCGGCCGGGCCGACCTCGAAGGCAGTTTCGCCGGTCACGAAGATCGATTCGATACCGGATACCGAGACGAGGAATCGGCGCGGAGCCTCCGCCGAGTTGATCAGCTGCAGCCGGTAGGTATTTTCGACGAGACCGTCCTCGACCTCGCGTCCGAGCGTGCGGTCGCGCAGCACGTCGACCTTCAGCGGCGCGCTCGTCAGCAGATGTCCGAACAGCGCGATCGTCACCGCGGCGAGGATGGCCGCGTAGATCAGCACGCGCGGACGCCGCAGGCGCTTGGCGATCTTCTCGCGACCGTAGCCCTGCTCGAGCGCGTTTTCGGTCGTGTACCGGATCAGGCCGCGCGGATAGTTCATCTTGTCCATGACCTGGTCGCAGGCGTCGATACAGGCCGAACAGTCGATGCACTCGACCTGCAGGCCGTCGCGGATGTCGATGCCGGTCGGACAGACCTGCACGCACAGCGTGCAGTCGATACAGTCGCCGAGCCCCAGTGCCGCCGGATCGGCCTTCTTCGAGCGCGAGCCGCGCTTGTAGTCGTAGGTGACCGTCAGCGTGTCGCGGTCGAACATCACGCCCTGGAAGCGTGCGTACGGACACATGTACTTGCAGACCTGCTCGCGCATGAAGCCGGCGTTGCCCCAGGTCGCGAAGCCGTAGAACAGGACCCAGAAGGTCTGCCAAGGTCCCATCGAGAAGCTCGCGATCTGCCCCAGCAGTTCGCGGATCGGCGTGAAATAGCCGACGAAGGTGATGCCGGTCCACAGCGCGATCGCCACCCACAGCGCGTGCTTGGTCGCCTTGCGCGCGAGCTTGTTCGCCGACATCGGCGCCTTGTCGAGCTTCATCCGGGCGATGCGATCGCCTTCGACACGGCGCTCGACCCACATGAAGATCTCGGTGTAGACGGTCTGCGGACAGGCGTAGCCGCACCAGACGCGGCCTGCGACGGCGGTGACGAGGAACAGCGCGAGCGCCGAGATGACCAGGAGCCCGGTCAGGTAGATGAAGTCCTGTGGATACAGGACCAGCCCGAACAGGAAGAAGCGGCGGGCTTCCAGGTCGAACAGGACCATCGGCCGATCGCCCCAGGTGAGCCAGGGCAGGCCATAGAACAACAACTGCGTGAACCAGACCAGTACCCAGCGCCATTTCGCGAACACGCCGGTCACGGCGCGCGGGTACACCTTGTTGCGGATTTCGTAGAGCGCTAGCTCGACTTCGCTACCGGGTGCGGGTTTCTGCTGAAGGTTTTGTGTGGACATCCTGGGTGAGGGCCCGCGAGCCGGTCGCAAGTCGACCGGAAACCGGCGTGCCCCGTAATGCTGCTTCCTAGCGTGCCGCTTCGGCGGTCCGGTTCGAAAGACTCCAGATGTAGGCCGTGAGCACGTGCAGCTTGCCTTCGCCGAGCATTTCACCGAAGGGCGGCATCTGGTTCGTTCGACCGTTGTTGATCGCATCGACGATCGCGTTCAGGCCACCGCCATGCAACCAGATCCGGTCGCTCAGGTCGGGTGCGCCGAGCGCGTGGTTGCCCTTGCCGTCGGGGCCGTGGCAGGTGGCACAGACGGCGAACTTGTCGCGGCCCAGCGCCGCGCGGGCGGCGTCGGCGCCGCCGCCCGACAGCGAC
>CALLYQ010000054.1 GCA_937858875.1 uncultured Lautropia sp.
GCGGGATTGCAGCCGGATTCAGCGTCGCCGGCTCGATCTTGCCCGGCCCCATGATGTGCCAGACGCGGTCGCCGCCGGCGATCAGATAGTCGGCGATGATGCGGCGGTGGCAGCGCCACCAGACCGCCTCGGCGCACATGATCGCGCAGTGCCGCGCGAGGCCGAGCTCGCGCAACTCGGCCAGGCCGTCGCGGAAAGCTGCCGTGCCGGCGTGGTCGGCGTAATTGCGAAAGCTCGTGTTCTGCCAGAAACCGTTCGGCGACGGCGTGTCCTTGCGGCGCCCGCGCAGGCCGCCCAGCGCGGCGATATGGCGGTAGTCGATCCCGTAGCCGCTCAGGCTGGCGGGCAGCGCGTCGGCGTTGAACTGCGGATTGGTCCGCGACCGCGGGATCGTGCGCACGTCGACGAGGAAGTCGCAGCCCGCTTCGCGCAGCAGGCCCGCCAGCTCGTCGACCGAGCGGGTCGAATGGCCGATCGTATGAAAATCCGTCACTTCATTCGTTCGGGCCGTCGACGCGCAGCACCGTCTCGATATCGCGGATGCGCACATAGTTCGCCCGGCCCAGGCGTCCTACCGGTCTCAGCGCCTCGTTCTGCAAGGGGTCGACCCGGTGATTGATGCCTTTTCGCTCGCCGAGATAGACGCGCTCGTCCACATGCGTGCGTACGACCTGTCCCATGACCCAGTGGTGGTTGCCGATCTCGATCACCTCGTAGAGCGTGCATTCGAAGGCGACCGGCGCGCCAGCCACGCGGGGCGGGCGAACCGATTCGCAGGGCAGGGGAACGAGCCCGGCATGAGCGAACTCGTCTTCGCCAGGCGCGAGGTTCGTCGACGTCGCGACCATCGGCTCGAGCAGCGACTCGGGCACGATGTTGACGACCATCTCGCGGTGCGCCCGGATGTTGGCCAGCGTGTCCTTCGCGATCACGGCGCCGCTTGTCGCCGGTGGGCGCGGCCCGATCGCGAAGCCGACGACTGGCGGATGCGCACTGCAGACGTTGAAGAAACTGTACGGTGCGAGGTTGCTGCGGCCCTGGTCGTCGATCGTCGAGACCCAGGCGATCGGGCGCGGCACGATCGAATCGCGCAGCAGCAGGTACATCTCGTTGACGCTGAGATCCTCGGTGGCGAGGCTCAGGGTGGCAGAAGAGGCGGTCATCGGCGGCTCCGTCGGGTGGCGATCGGAGCCGAGTATGGCACCGCGCCGATCAGTTCTGGGGCTGCTGCAGTGCCGCGGACCGGGTGCGCAGCCGCAGGCCGCGCCGGCGCCGTACTTCGAACGCCCAGATCGCCGACACCAGCGCCCAGGCCGTGAAGCCCAGCAGCAGCCCGGTGATCGGCAGGCCGACGAGCACCGGCTTGCCGATGGCCAGCGCCCACTCGCGCGCGACGTCCCACCATGGCAGGATCTCGTCGAGCTCCGCCGCAGCGGCCTGCGTCATCTCCCAGGCTTCGGCGATCGACGTCTCGACGAGGAAGGAGCCGAACCAGCCGGAAAGCGCCCAGATCGGTCCGGCCGTCAGCGGGTTCGTCAGCCAGGTGGCAGCGACCGCGGCGCCGACGTTGGCACGGAACGGAACCGCGCACAGCGCGGCCATCAGCATCTGCGTGGGCAGCGGGATCACGCCCACGGCCAGCCCCACGCCGATGCCACGTGCGACCCGCCGGCGACTGGTCGCCAGCAGCCAGGGGCGACGTGCCAGGTAGTTGCCCAGCCAGCCGAACCCAGGGGTCTGCTTCAGCGTGGATGCCGAAGGGAGTGCTCGGCGGATGCGGCCGATGAACGACATGAACCTGTTTGTCTCCAGTGGACGTCCGCCCCCGTGACTGACGGGTGGAGGTTCGACCTCGTTCTGTGCGCGCGAGCGCGCAGGACCCATCGTAGTCTGCCCGGGATCGCTTGGCAATTTTTCCCGGGGCGGATCCGGCGTGCAACGCGTCGACGACGCGAAGCGCCTTCGCGCTCATTCATTCGGGTCGAACGGGGTGGTTGTAGCGTAATGAAACTCATCTTCGGCGATCGGCGCACAAGGTGGCGTAACGCGGATCCTTGGGTCGCTCACGCCCGCGCAAGCTTACCGGCATCGTCAGCGACTCGCGCCGCGATCGGGCATTACGCTGACGAACGGTCTCGATGCGGCGATGGTATCCGCGATCGCCGCTGCCGGGACCGATGCCCGGAACGGCGGCGGGCCTTCGCTCCTGCGGTCAAGCGCGGGCGGCGAATCAGGCGCTTGCGGAGCGAGCCGGCCAGGCGCGGAAGCCTTCGATCTCGTCCGCCGGCATCGGCCGCGCATAAAGATAGCCCTGGCCCTGCGTGCAGCCGGCCGCTTTCAGGAAAGCGGCGTGCTGAGCCGTTTCGACGCCTTCGGCGACGGTGCTGAGGCCGAGCGTGGACGCCAGTGCGATGATCGCGCGCACGATTTCGCGGGCGTCCTGCGCCTCGTGCGTCGCCGAGACCAGCGAACGGTCGATTTTCAGCGTATCGACCGGCAGCCGCCCGAGATACGACAGACTCGAGTAGCCGGTTCCGAAATCGTCGATGTGCACGCGTACGCCGAGGCTGCGGATTTCGGCCAGCAGCCTGGCGACGGCCGGAGCATCGGTGGCGATGGCGGTTTCGGTTACTTCGAGTTCCAGGCGCGAGGCGAGGCGTCGGTCGGCCTGCACCAACTCGGTCAGTCCGGACAGGAAGTCGCGATCGTGCAACTGCTTGGCCGACACGTTGACCGCGATCGGAAAGTCGAAACCCCGCCCTGCCCAGGTCAGCGCCTGCCGGGCGGCTTCCTCCAGCACCCAGCGGCCCAGTGTCTTGATGAAGCCCGATTCCTCGGCAGCCTCGATCAGCTCGAACGGAGGTTGATACCCGTTCGGGCTTCGCCAGCGCAGCAGCGCCTCGACGCCGCAAAGGTGGCCATCGTCGAGACTGACCTTGGGCTGGTAGAACAGCTCCAGCTCTCCGCGCTTGTGCGCTCCGCGAACGTTCTGCAACGCACGCGCGCGTGCCAGCGAGCGCTCGCCCAGTGCCCTCGCTGACCGGCGCCAGGTATTCTTGCCGCGGGACTTGGCGTCGAACATCGCCGAGTCGGCGGCGCTCAGCAGGCCCTCGGCGCTCTTCGCATCGTCGGGATAGAGCGCAACGCCTACGGAGCCGGTCATCGTGATCAGGTCGTCGTCGATCTCGATCGGCGTGCTGACCGCCGCGAGGATCTGCTCTGCGAGCGGGGCCGCTGCTGCTTCGGGATTGCTGTCTCGCACGAGCAGCGCGAACTGATCGCCCGAAATCCGGCTCACGACGAACCGGCCGCTATCGATGTCCAGCAGCCGTTTGCCGAGTTCGCGCAGCACCCGGTCGCCCGTCGCGTGGCCCCGGGCGTCGTTGATGCTCTTGAAGTTGTCGACGTCCAGCAGGCAGACGGCGAGCCGGGATCCGCTGGAGGCCGCACGGTCCACGCTTTCGCGCAGGCGCTCGGAGAACGCGAAGCGGTTCGGGAGCCCGGTCAGCGCGTCGTGCAGCGCCTGGTAGCGGAAACGCTCTTCACTGGCCAGCCGTTCGGTCACGTCGCGCGAAACGAGCAGTACCTGCCCGGCGATCCCCGCTTCGGCGAGCTTGCTCGCGCGAACCTCGAACCAGCGCAGGCTGCCGTCCTTGCGCCGCAAGCGAAACGTGTCATGGCGGATGCCCTGGCCGGCTTCCAGCATTGCCAGTCGCTCGTGGAAGCCTCCCGAGCCGTCGAGCGACAGCATCTCGCCGGCTGACCGACCGACCAGTTCTCCGGTCTCGTAGCCGGTCAGCGATCGAGCCGATGGCGAGGCATAGAGGACCGTTCCATGCTCGTCGTGGACGGTCACCAGTTCGGAGGTCGCCTCGGCCAGGCCGCGATAGAGCGTCTCCGAGCGCTGCAACCGGTGCTGAGTCTGCCTGAGGCGCCGGCTGTGGCGCAGGAGCTGGTAGTACAGGATGCCCAGCGTTGCAAGCGCAACGATGAAGAGCCCGTTCGCCGCAACGAGCCAAGGCCACGCATCGGGCCCCTGGTACCAGGGCCGCACGAACGGGGTGAACCAGTGCCGATGCATGTCGCGTGTCGGCAGCGTGTCGATGGCGTTGCGCAGCAGCGCAAGCACCTGCGGGTGGTCGCGGTGAACGGCGAACACCGGCTTGAGCTGCATTGGTGCGTATCCGGTCAGCACGATGTGCTCCAGCCCGTACAGGTTGATCGCGTGCATCGCCCGGCTCAGCCCCATGACGACGTAATCGACCTGGTTGGCGGCGAGCGCGGTGAAGGCGGAAAACTCGTCCGGCGAGACGCGCACCTGGGCCCAAGGCATCGTCCGGCGGACTTCGGTTTCCATGAACACGCCCTCGACGACCGCCAGGCGCTTGTCGCGCAGTTGCCGGAAGGCGATGTCCTGCTGCGAACGGCCGCCCCAGCCGAAAACGGCGACGGGCAGGTTCTCGAAGGGCCCGGTGAAGCGGACCGGCTCGCCGGGCGCCCGCGTCTCCCTGAACAGCGGCGCGCCGGCCTGCACCCGCTCCTGGGCGATCGCCTCGTACAGTTCGTCGGCGTCCTTGAAATAACTGAGCTCGAAACGCACCGGTTCCCGTCTTTCGATGGCGCGCAGGTATTCGCCCAGGTAGCCTCCGAGCTGCCCTTCGCGCTCGCGTATGCTCAAGGGAGGATGGTGGAACGTGCCGAACCGGATCAGCTGGACCGCCGCATCGTTGCCCGTTGCAGGCGGCACGCCGGGCATCAGCGCGACGAAGGCGAAAAGCGGCGCCAGGACGGCGGTCAGCCGTCGGCGGAACTTGTGCATCGGTTTGGCGTGTCGTGAGAGTGTGCTGCTCCAGAAAGATTAGCAGCCCTATCAGGCCGAAGGCGATCAGCGCCAGGATCGTGGAACACATACGTCTCGGCGGAGAATCAGGGTCAGGGCTGTTGCCAGCCCTGCTCAGGTGCACGCCGTAAGCCGTGTCGCGTCGCAGTCGGTAATGGAGTAAGGCCAGCGGCTTCCGGCGTCTCCACAATCGATGCTTGCTCCGCTCTGGCGTGCTTCGTATCCTCGTCAAGCGCCAGCGGCGCAACGAACAAGGGCATGACGCAAGCCGTCTATGACCAATGGCAACAGGGCAGCGGACTGGCGATGCGGTCGGTGCGCGAACCGGCAGACGACGAGATGCGCGCCATCTACGAAAGCGATGCCTTGCGTTCGCAGGCCGGTGTTCCCGGCTACGGCGCGATGCGCGGTGCCAAAGTCGACTTCGGCGATGCGCCGTATATCAAGCGCCTGCCCGACATCGAGTGCTCCGGCAACGAGAGGTGAGCGATGCGACACGAAGCGATCCGGATCGAAGCGCTACCTGCCTCGTACGGTGACTGCCTGCTCGTCAGTTGCGCACTTTCGCGCGGCGGGGTCTGGCGCCTGCTCGTCGACACCGGTCCCGGCAAGACCTGGCCGGCGCTGCGCCAACGCCTCACCGAATTGCCGGTCGATGCCGCGGGACGGCGCCGCATCGACCTGCTGGTCATCAGCCACATCGACCACGACCACATCGGCGGCATCTCCCGCCTGCTGGCCGACGACGAGCTGAAGATCGACTATGGGGACATCTGGTTCAACGCGCCGCGCGTTCGCGGCGTGGCCGAAGGGCAACGACTGGCCGAGGCGCTGAGCCTGCCGAAAGCCAGCCGCCCCTGGAATCTGGCGTTCGATCGCGGTTTCGTTGCGATGCCGGCCGACGATCAGCCAGTGCAGTTCCAGACCGAGTCCGGACCCGTCATCACGCTGCTGTCGCCGACGCCCGAGCGACTCGACGCGCTTTTCGCGGTCTGGGGCGCCGAGCTTGCCAAACTGCGCCGCGGGGAGTCCGACCCGGTCGAACCCGTCGCCGTCGAGCGCGGCCACAAGCCTCGGAGCGCCGCATCGCTCGAGGAACTGGCTGCCCGCCGAACGAAACTCGACACCGCAAAAGCGAACGGATCGAGCATCGCGTTCCTGCTCGAGCACCGCGGCGCTTCGGTGCTGCTGGCCGCCGACGCTTTCGCCACCGTGCTCGGCTCCGCGCTGCGCGCGTTGAAGGCGAGCCGATCGCAAACCGGCCCTTTGCCGATCGACGCATTCAAGCTGAGCCATCACGGCAGCAGCGCGAACGTCACGACGGAGCTGCTCGCCGAAGTCGATGCCCGACACTGCATCGTCAGCACCGACAACAAGCACTTCGATCATCCGGACGACGAGGCGATGGCCCGCGTGCTGCTCGGCCAGCCGCGGGCGGCGATCTGGTTCAACCACGACACGCCGCGCAATCGCCGGTGGAGCGAGTCGGCCCTGATGAACGGACGGCGGCGGCAGGTCAACTACCCGGTGGCGCCGCAGGCCGGGATTACGCTGTCGCTGAAGGCACGCGCTCGAACCATCTAGTTCGACCGCTGGACCTCGTCGAGCTCCGACGCCAGCCGCATCGCAGTCACACACATTCGCCAGCTGCGGCAGCAGCGCGCCCGCCTCGCGGATCGGCACGAGCAGGCCGAGCATGAAAGTCGGTGCACCGATCGCGCCAACGAGCCAGGCAAGGACGATCTTCGGGTCGAGCAGGCCGTCGGCTGTTCGGGAGGCCATCGTTCGACCTCGTCGCCGGTGAGGATCTCGTAGACGCGGTCCTGAAGCGGTGGGGCAGGGGGCGCGGCCATCCAGGGCGCCGCCTACAGGCGCCGCCTACAGCTTGCGCGGATTCACGAACCGGGCGTGCTCGAACCGCGCTCGCCTGTGTCGCCGCCTTGCGTGCCGGTGCCCGAGCCTGCGTCGGCGAGGGCGCCTAGCGTCGACTCGGCCGTTTTCAGGTGTTGTAGGAGCACCGGCAGCAACTTGCTGGCAAAGGCTTTGAGGTCCGGATCCCGGCTCGAGGTGGCCTGCGCTTCGAACAGGGGCACGGATTCCTTGTGGTGCACGACCACGGCCTTCATGTACTCGCGGTCGAACTCGGCGCCCCACAAGGATTTCAGCCTGCCGATCAGGGCCTCGCGTTCATGGTCGAGTTCCAGCGGTATCTGGACGCCCTTGACTTTCGCGAGTGCCATCAGTTCATCGTTCGCCTTCGCGTGGTCCTCGACGATCTGTCGACTGAACTGCTTGACCTGCTCGTTGGAAGCCAGCACCTGAGCCAGCTGTCCGAGCGCGACCGTGACGATGCTCCCGACTGCAGCCTTGCGAACGAATTCACGGTCTTCCTGGGTGAGCGCGCCGGGCTGCGCATCGGTGCCCGCCTGCGCACCGGCGCCGGACTGCGCGCGCGGCGAGCTGCTGGCCGCTTGGGGCGCCGCCGGATCGACTCCCGCGCTGCCGCCCTGGGCCATGGCCGCCGAGACGAGGCTGGTCGAAAGCAGCGCGCAAACCGTGTATCGATGCAGGTCCGAGAATTTCACGGCAGTTCTCCGGAAGAGGGGCCCAGGACGTTTCGGCGGTGCATTTTCGAGACCCGCGAGCCCGCCGCCTCGACCAGGGCGAGGATTTGCTCGAAGCAGGTCATCTTTCTCCTAGGCAGCCATCCGAAGTTTCAGGTTCACCAGCGCAAGATCGATGGTCTCGTT
>CALLYQ010000055.1 GCA_937858875.1 uncultured Lautropia sp.
GGCGCTGTACCTCGTGACGCCCGCCGGCGCGCGGAGTGTCGCGGTCGACGACCCAGTCGGTCAGCAGACGGTATGGATTCTCGCGTGCATGGGCGAGCCTTAGTCCGATCCCGGCGAGTCGGCACATCAACGCCGCCGGCAGTGCGCTTTGCGTGCATACCGTGAAGATGATCGCCGCGTCGAAGCGCTCGGCGGCGAGCCTTTCGAGCAGGCGCGCTTCGGCCAGTCCCGGCGCATCGTCGCTGCCTTCGTGCTTGACCCACGGTGCGCGGAATTCGATGACCTCGTCGACCGCCGGCAGGTGCGGTCCGAGCGAGGCGCCGGCCGGGGACGCGAGCAGCGTGATCCGCGCCTCCGGAAGCGAATGGCGCAGCGCGGCAAGCGCCGGTGTCGTCATCAGGACATCGCCGAGGTTGTCCAGTCTCACGGCCAGCACCCGGCGTGCGGACCGCCAGGCGCGTTTGCGTTCTTCGTTCATGTCGCGAAAGAGAGATTGGAATTCGTTCTATCGGGATCGGCGGCCGCCTGGGCGAGCATGAGTTCGGCCACCTCGTCGAGCCCGCTGCACAGATGATCGGGCAGGCGAAGTTCGCCGAACTGCCACTCGGTTTCGTTGCCGACGTCGAGCAGCACGGTCCTGCAACCGGCACGCCGGCCGGCTTCGACGTCATCGAGGATGTCGCCGACCATCCAGGATCGGTTCAGCGCGATGCCGTGCTGCACGGCGGCCAGCTCCAACATGCCGGGTGCCGGTTTGCGGCAGCGGCAACCGCCGCCGGGTACGTGCGGACAGGCATAGAAACCGGTCAGCTGGATCTCTCCCTCTTCGCGCAACCGCGTGACCAGCCCGTGCTGCGCGCGCAGGAACTCGTCGGCCGTGAATCGACCTTCGCCCAGCGCCGGCTGGTTGCTGACGATCACCAGCGCCCAGTCCGCCTGCTGCAGGCGACGCAGCCCGTCGAGCGCGCCTCGCGTGAAGCGGATCCGGGCAGGGTCGAGATTGCCGGGCATGTTCTCGATAAGCGTGCCGTCCTTGTCGATGAAAAGCGCTCGTTTCATGCACCCGCTCCCGGCACGGCGGCCATCGCAGCGAATGAGCCGGCGCCGTGAGCAAGCGTCGTTCGTACCGGGCGCTGCGAGGGCAGCGGCTGAACGCGCCGGTAGACCCGGGCAAGTTCGGCGGCGACGCGCGACCAGGTGAACTGCGAAGCGACGCGTGCGCGGCCGGCCCGACCCATTTCGCAGGCCCATTGCGGATCGCGCCGCAGCCGCAGCAAGGCGGCGGCGAGCGCCGTCGGATCCCGCGGCGGCACCAGCAGGCCGGTTACGCCGTCGTCGACCGAGTACTTGATTCCGCCGACCGCCGATCCGACGACCGGCCGGGCGCAGGCCATCGCCTCGAGCGGCGTGATGCCGAAAGGCTCGTACCAGGGCGTGGTCACGAAGACGTCGGCCGCCGCGTAGTACAGGCGCAGTTCCTTGCGGCTGCGATGCCCGGTGAACATCACGCTCCTGCCGACGCCACAATCGGCTGCGACGCGGCGCAGCCTCGCGATCTCGGGGGTCAGCGTTTCGTCGGCGTCGGCAGCGTCGCCGCCGACGACAAGCACCCGCGCGCCGGTACCGATCAGCGGCATCGCCCGGATCACGTTGTCGATACCCTTGCGCGGAACCAGCCGGCCGAGCTGGAGCACGATGAATTCGTCCGGATCCAGGCCGAGGGCCGCGCGCGCCGCGGCACGCGCGATCGGTGAAAACTCCGACAGGTCGACGCCGCAGGGCACCATCGTGATCTTTCGCTCGCGCGCACCATAGAGCCGGACCAGGTCGCTGCGGTCCTGTGGACATTCGGCGATCAGCGCGTCGGACAGGCGGACGATTCGGCGCTCGATTCCGATGCGGCTCGGCGGGAACAGATCGGCACTGCCCTGGTGTTCACGACGAACGAGCCCGAGCGCGTGAAAGGTCTCCACGACCGGCATGCCGAGCCAGCGCTTGAGCGACAGCGCCACCTGCCCCGACATGAAGAAATTGGCGTGAACGACGTCGTAGCGTGCGACGCCGGCGAGAATGTCACGACACGTGCGTGCAAACGCCGGCATGTACTGCAGCAGGTCCTCTTTCGGCACGAAGCTCGGTGGACCCGCCGGCACGTGGACGACGCGCACGCCCGACGCGAAGTCGACCACCGGCGGCGACGACGGATCATCGCGGCGGGTCAGCACGTCGACCTGATGACCCAGGCGGGCCAGCTCGCGCGCCACCTGCGCGACGTAGACGTTCTGCCCGCCGGCATCGATGCCGCCCAGGCAAGCCAGGGGCGACGCGTGTTCGCTGATCATCGCGATCCGCATGGGAGACGACATGGTCGACGGTCCTCGAGGTTCTTTCGAGGCGCCTTGCAATCGACATGCCTCGCGCGCGAGAGCGATGGCCCCGCGGGACCATCGATTGCTCGCATCGCCAGCCCGGGGCTGCCGGCCCCCGATACACGTGTGTGCTGCGAGGGATTGCGATGCCCGAACTCATGGTCGTGACCGGTGCCGCCGGGTTTCTCGGCAGCCATTTGTGCGACACGCTGGTCGAGCGCGGCTACGATGTGCTGGCACTCGACGACTTTTCGACCGGCACGCCGTCGAATCTCGCTCACCTGCAGCCGCGCCGCGGCTTCCGCCTGGTGCGGCACGACATCACGGAGCCGCTTCCTGCACAAGCCGACGGTGCGAGCGGAATCTTCAACCTGGCCTGCCCGGCCAGCCCGCTGCATTACCAGCGCCGACCGGTACAGACGGTGCTCGCGAGCACGATCGGCCTGAACCATGTGCTCGAAACAGCCAGGCGCGCCAACGCGCGAGTCCTGCAGGCTTCGACCAGCGAGGTCTACGGCGACCCGCTCGTGCACCCCCAGAACGAGCGCTATTTCGGCAACGTCAACCCCTTGGGGCCCCGTGCCTGCTACGACGAAGGCAAGCGCTGCGCGGAGGCGCTGTGCATCGCCTACCGGCGCCAGTACGGCGTGCAGGTCCGGATCGCACGAATCTTCAACAGCTACGGACCGCGCCTGCTGCCGGGCGACGGCCGTGTCGTCAGCAACTTCATCAGCCAGGCGATCGCAGGGCAGCCGCTGACCGTCTACGGCAGCGGCGAGCAGACGCGCAGCTTTTGTTTCGTCGACGACACGATCGAAGGCCTGGTCCGACTGATGCAGTCGGACGTCGAGCAGCCGGTCAACATCGGTGCGACCGACGAGCACACGATGCTCGAGATGGCGCAGATCGTGCTGAAGCTGACAGGAAGCAACTCGGTGGTGGAGCGGCGGCCGCTTCCGATCGACGATCCCCGCCGCCGCAGGCCGGACATCGGCAGTGCGAGGCGGTTACTGAACTGGGCGCCGCGGGTCTCGCTGAACGAAGGCTTGCGCCGCACGATCGCGCACTTCCGGCAGGAGCTGCAGGTGCCCGCGCTTCGCGGCTAGAACCCGACGCTCACCGCCGACCGCTCGTCACTCCTTGCATACGAGGAAGCTGCCGATCGCCAGCACCTGCAGCGGCGTGCTGAAGAAGGCTTCGATCGCATCCTGCGGTGAATTGACGATCGGCTTGCCGCGCATGTTGAACGAGGTATTGACCAGCACCGGCACCCCGGTGATGTCGGCGAACGCGCGCAGCAGCGCGTGAAAGCGGGGATTGCTGTCGCGATCGACAGTCTGCACGCGTGCACTGCGGTCGCTGTGCAGCGCCGATGGAATCCTCTCGCCCTGCCCTTCGAGCACTTCGTAGACGAACAGCATGAACGGCGAGCGTCCGCCGTTGGCCTGCGCCGGCCGGAACCAGTTGCCCAGATCCTCGAGCGGAACGACTGGCGCCACCGGACGGAAATCCTCGCGATCCTTCAACTCGTTCAGCCGCTGCTGCATCGACGGATCGAGCGGCGACGCGAGGATCGAGCGTGCACCCAGCGCTCGCGGCCCGAACTCCATGCGCCCCTGGAACCAGCCGACGATGCGATTCTCGGCGAGCAGGCCGGCGACCTTCGCTGCGATGTCGTCGGGCCGGCTGTACGGCAGCCGCGCCCAGCGCAGCAGGCGCTCGATCTCGTCGTCGGAGTAATCGGGTCCCAGGTAGGCGTGGTCCATCTGCCACCGCCGGGCGCCGAGTGCAACGACCGCGCCTTCGGAGACACGGTGCGCATTGTCTTCAGCCGGACGCACGACAGGCACGTTGACCGCCAGAGAATCGATGTCGAGCCCAGCGGCGCGTTCGCGCGCATCGACCCACAACGCCGCACCCAACGAGGTGCCGGCGTCGCCGGCAGCCGGCTGCACCCACACCTGGTCGAAAACGGCGCTGTCGCGCAAGCAGCTGTTCATCACGCAGTTCAGCGCAACACCGCCGGCCATCGCCAGCAACGGCTCGCCGCACTCCTCGCGAAGCCAGCGTGCCAGCGACAGCACCGTATCCTCGAGCACGCGCTGCAGCGACGCGGCGGCGTCGAGGTGGCGCTCTTCGAGCGGGCCGCCGCGCTCACGGGCCGGCCCGAACACGCGCTCGAGCTCGAACGGATCGATCCGGTACTGGCCGCTGCCGAACAGGCGCACATGCTGGCGCAGCGCTTCAGCCCGGGTCGGCTTGCCCAGTGCAGCCAGGGCCATGACCTTGTACTCGTCGCTCGAGTGCAGGAAGCCGAGGTGGCTGGTGACCCTTTCGTAAAGCAGGCCCAGCGAATCGGGCATCCGGACCTGGCCGAGTGCCCGGTAGCCGCCGTCGCGGTAGACGCCATAGCTGGTCGTCGCGCGTTCGCCGCGGCCATCGAGCGTCATGACCGCACAACGATCAAAGGGCGCGGCCAGGCAGGCGCTTGCCTGGTGGCAGACATGGTGGTTGACGAAGTGCCAGCGAAACGGCGGCTTGCGCGAGTCGATACCGCCGAAGCGCTTCTTCAGGTGATGAGGGACGCTGTCGACCAGCAGCCGCGGCGCGTTCACCACATAGGCACCGAACAGCGGATCCCACGGATTCTCCCAGTCGGCGGCCGGCTGCGCCGATGGCTGCAGCGGCAGCGTCAGGCTGTCCTGGTCGGCTCGTGTCCCGAGAAACGCCCGCGGCTCGAAGCTGTAGGCGACGTGATCGACCTCGACCAGCCCGACGCCGGCCTGCTTCAGGCAGAAGTCGATTGCGTTGAACGGAAGCTCCCAGGCCGAGAACGGAAGCGGCCGCTTCGAGTGCTTGATCCGGCTGAAGCGCTCCTCCTCGGCCGCTGCGAGCACGGCGCCGTCGACGACCAGCGCCGCCGACGAGTCGTGAAAGGCCGCGTTGAT
This sequence comes from uncultured Lautropia sp., assembly GCA_937858875.1. Taxonomy (GTDB): domain Bacteria; phylum Pseudomonadota; class Gammaproteobacteria; order Burkholderiales; family Burkholderiaceae_E; genus Zeimonas. Next base: position 5,318 of record CALLYQ010000055.1, read on the forward strand.
ACCGAGCGTGATCATCGGTGGCCGCAGACCGTCATGGCCACGAGCTCTCGCGCATGGGCACGACCATCAGCTCCGGGATCACGGTTTCCTCGTCCTGCGTCAGCACGTAGCGCACCGCGCGCGCGACCTGCACTGGATCCTGCAACACGCCGGGATCGATGTCCGGGAAGCGGTCGAGCAGGAACGGCGTGCGCATGCCGCCGGCAACGATTGCCGAGACCTTGATGCCGAGCGGGCGCAATTCGGCATGCAGCGCATGGGAAAGGCCGAGCAATCCCCATTTGCTCGCGTGATAGGCCGACGCGTTCGGCCAGGCCCGCTTCGAGGCGGTTGATGCGATGTTGACGACGTGCCCGCGCGAGGGCTGGCCGTCGGGCCGCGCCGCGAGCATCGCCGCCACCGCATGCTTCGTCATCAGGAAGGGTCCGGTCAGGTTCGTGGAGACGACGCGCTGCCATTCGTCTGCGCCGAGTTCGCCGATCGGTTTCGTCACGTCGGTCCCGGCGTTGTTGACGACGATGTCGATCCCGCCGAAGCGCGAGCAGACGGTGTCGATGGCTGCCGCGACCTGAGTTTCGTTGCCGACGTCGAGCGCCAGCGGGCAGGCCTCGACCTCGCGCTGCACGAGGCGCTCGGCGAGCTGGCCCGCCGCGTCGGGGTTCAGGTCGGCAACGACGACGCGCGCGCCGCTTTCGCCCAGCAACTCGCAGATCGCGGCCCCCAGCCCGCGCCCGCCACCGGTGACCAGCGCGATCTTGCCGCGCAGCCTGTCTTCGTTCATGCCGCCCTCCCAGAAGGCTGTCGGATCATGGCCTTCTAGATCGCGTCGACGCTGCCGGTGATCGGCAGCACGATGCCGGTGATGTAACCGGAGCACACGCCTGAGGCCAGGAACACGTAGGCCGGCGACAATTCCTCGGGCTGGGCGGCACGCCCCATGTCGGTGTCCTTGCCGAAGCTGGCAACCTCCTCGGCCGGACGATCGGCCGGATTCAGCGGTGTCCAGACCGGCCCCGGCGCGACGGCGTTGACGCGGATGCCCTTGTCGACGAGGTTGCTGGCCAGCGACTTCGTGAACGCGTGGATCGCGCCCTTCGTCGTTGCGTAATCGAGCAGCTTCGCGCTGCCGCGCAGGCCGACGACCGAACCGGTGTTGATGATCGCGGCGCCGCGCCGCAGATGCGGAATCGCCGCGCGCGCCATCAGGAAGTAGCCGTGCACATTGGTGCGCAGCGTCTCGTCGAAGCGCTCCTCGCTCAGATCCTCGAGGCTGTCGGCGTGCTCCTGGAAGGCCGCGTTGTTCACGAGCACGTCGAGCCCGCCGAGCTCGTCCATGGTGCGCTGCACGGCCTCGCGGCAGTAATCGGCGCGCTTGACGTCGCCGGGCAGCAGCAGGCAGCGCCGCCCCTCGGCCTCGACGCAGCGGCGCGTCTCCTCGGCATCTTCGTGCTCGCTCAGGTAGCCGATCGCAACATCGGCTCCCTCGCGGGCGAACAGCACGGCAACCGCGCGTCCGATACCGGAATCGCCGCCGGTAACCAATGCCACCTTGCCTTCGAGCTTGCCGCTGCCGCGATAGTCGGGTGCCGAAAACTTCGGCTCCGGATCGAGATCGGCTTCGCTTCCGGGCTTGGCCTGATGCTGCGGCGGCTGTTCTTCGGGCTGCTTGCGCGCCCCGGCCTGAACGGCGGACTTTTCTTCTCCCTCGCCGCCGCCCTTCGACTTCGCCTGGTCCCGGCTGTCCTGCTCGCGCTGGATCTCGCGCTGCTTGTCTACGGTCGACTCGGCCTGTCCGGGCGTCTGCCGCTTGTCGGTCATTCGGGGCTCCTTGCGCTCGCGTCGTTCGAATTCGAACGGCGATTGCGCAAGCGAAGGGCCCGTCAGTCCCGGCTCGTTGCCTGCCTGTGCGCGGCCGTCGACGCGCCGTCGTCCGAGTGCTCCGAGTTATCGACGTGCTCCGAGTGACCGGCGCGCCGTGCGGCGATCGCTGCCAGCCGGGTCCACCAGCGCAGCCAGACGAAGCCCCAGCCGCTACCTGCCGCGGCGATGTCGGCGTTCGACAGGTGCGTGGCGAAGTCGCGCGAGTTCGGCAGCGCCAGCATCCGGGCCGGAAGTTCGACGAAGAAGCGGCGCAGGCCGACGTCGAGCAGCGGAAAGTCCGGCGACAGTTCCGGGGCCAGGTCGGCGATCACGCCGGACAGCGACAGCCAGCTCTTGCGCAGCAGCGCCAGTTCGGCCGGCACCGGCAGCGGGCTGGCCAGCGCGAACGCGT
>CALLYQ010000056.1 GCA_937858875.1 uncultured Lautropia sp.
GACTTCGAAAGCCAGGCTCGGCACTTCGCGCTGCGCGTCGTACGCCCACCAGCCGAGCGCGGCGAAGCCGCCGACGGCCAGCAGCAGATGGATCGGTCGTTTCATGGAAAACAGCTCGTCTGTCGCCGCGAGCCTACGCAGCGTGCGCTCGAACAGACGCGCAATCTAGCACGCGACACGCTGACGGCACGGAAGCACTACCCGAGGTGCGCATGCCGCGGACGAACGGTCGGATCCGCGCCGCTTCAGTCGAGCCGAAGGCCCAGTTCGCGGATGACCTTGCCCCAGCGCTCGCTGTCCTTGCTGATGAAAGCCAGCGTTTCCTCGGGCGGCATCGGCATCGCGAGATGATGGATCTGAAGGAACTGGGCTTTGACGTCTTTGTCGTTGAGCACCTTCGCGGCGGTCTCGGCCGGCTTGCGCTGGATGTCGGCCGGCACGCCCGCCGGCGCCATCAGGTAGTAGACCGACGCCGCATCGGTTTCCGGAAAGCCCTGCTCCTCGAACGTCGGCACCTCGGGCATGCCGGGCCAGCGTTGCCCGTCCATGACGCCCAGAACCTTGACCTTGCCCGCGGCATGGAGGTTCTGCACGGCCACCGTCTCGATCACCGAGTCGATCATGCCGCCCATCAGGTCGGTCGTGGCCGCGGCCATGCCCTTGTACGGAATCTCGAGCAGCTCGATACCGAGCGCTTTCGCCAGCATGACGCCGGCCACGTGCGTACTGCTCCCGGTACCCACCGATCCGAAGTTCGCGCCCTTGGGCCGCGTCTTCGCCCATTCGATGAACGATCGCGCATCGGTGGGCGGGCTCGAAGGCGCCACCGTCAACACGTAAGGCACCTTGGACACGCCGCTGATCGCGGTGAAGTCCGCGAGCTTGTACGGCAGCTTGCGATACAGATGCGGGTTGGTGCCGAAGGTGCTGGTGGCGGCGAACAGCAGCGTATAGCCGTCGGGTCTGGCGTTGCGGACATGCTCAGTGCCGACGATCGTGGCTGCGCCGCCCTTGTTCTCGACGACGACCGGCTGGCCGAGCTGCTCCGACATCTTCGTGGCGAGCAGGCGCGCGGCAGCATCGGTCGGACCGCCCGCCGGATACGGCACGACCAGCGAAACGGCTCGTTCCGGATAGGCGGATTGCGCGTGAACGGGCGCCAGCGCAGTCACGGTCGTGGTCGCCGCGGCCACGAGGGTCGCGAGCAGGCCACGCCTGTTCGGTCCTTGCATCGACATCGGATCGTCTCCTCTTTCGGAATCACATGATCGGCGGGGCTCGCAGCCACGGTCTTGATCGCCGGGTAGCATCGAGCGCTGCGTCACTATATCTCCGCTGCAAAGCGACGACCGCTTCAGATCCGATGCCCGAGACTTCCGACCGCCAGTCCTTGCGCAGCCGCGCTCCAGAATCCAGGCGCGAAACGCCGCATGGCCGAGCAGCCGAATCGCCCCGCGAACCGCCGCGCAGCCGCGACGCGATCGCCGCGCTCGGCGCCTCGAAGATCCGCGAAGTCGCCAACGCCGGCATCGGCTTGCCCGACGTGATGCCGTTCTGGTTCGGCGAACCCGACGCGGTCACGCCGGCGTTCATCCGCGAGGCGGCCAAGGCGGCGCTCGACGCCGGCGATACCTTCTACCACCACAACCTGGGCATCGCGCCGCTGCGCGAGGCGCTATCCGCCTACCTGGGCCGCGCTCATCCACCGGTCGACCGCGAGCGCATCGTCGTGACCAGCAGCGGCGTCAACGCACTGATGCTGGCCGCACAGACGATCCTGTCGCCGGGCGACCGGGTCGTGGCCGTGGTGCCGCTATGGCCGAACCTCGTCGAGATCCCGCGCATCCTCGGCGCCGAAGTTCAGCACGTGCCGCTGACACTGACGCCCGAGCGCCGCTGGCGCCTCGACCTGGACCGGCTGATCGACGCGACCGGCACCGATGCACGCGCGGTCATCGTCAACTCGCCGAACAACCCGACCGGCTGGACGATGCCGGCCGACGACATGCGCGCACTGCTCGCGCACTGTCGGCGTCACGGCATCTGGATCGTCTCCGACGAAGCCTACGAGCGACTCGTTTTCGACGGCAGCCGGCAGGCACCGTCGATGCTCGATCCGGCCAGCGCCGACGACCGGCTGATCGTGGCCAACACCTTCTCGAAAGCCTGGCAGATGACCGGCTGGCGGCTCGGCTGGCTGGTCGTGCCGCCTTCGCTGAGCGCGGATCTCGGCAAGCTGGTCGAATTCAACACCTCGTGCGCACCGGGTTTCGTACAGCAGGCCGCGGTCGTCGCACTGCGCGACGGCGAAGGCGTCGTGCGCGAATTCGTCGACGAACTCGGACGGCGCCGTGACGCGCTGCTGGCGCGCCTGGCTGCAATCGACGGCGTCGAGGCCGGCATTCCCGACGGCGCGATGTACGCGTTCTTCCGCATCGAGGGCGCAAAGGACAGTCTCGAACTCGCCAAGGCGCTCGTCTCGCAAGCGCGGGTCGGCCTGGCCCCCGGCGTGGCCTTCGGGCCCGAAGGCGAAGGTTTCCTGCGTTGGTGCTT
>CALLYQ010000057.1 GCA_937858875.1 uncultured Lautropia sp.
ATCACGCGACGATCCTGAACCCCTATCGCTACGTGCAGGCAATGGCGTGCGCGTACGCCGCCGCCGGCGGCAGCATCGTGCGCGCAAGCGTGTCGGCGCTGGCCTTGCGCGACGGGCGCTGGCGGCTGGCCGCAAGCGGAGAAGCCGATGGCTCGGTTTTCGACGACGTGGTCGTCGCTGCCGGCGCCTGGTCGCCCGAGCTGCTGGCGCCGCTCGGCATCCGTCTGGCCCTCGAGAGCCAGCGCGGCTACCACCTGCAATTCGAAGGCGGACGCGACCTGGTATCGCGGACGGTCGTGCTCGCCGACCGCAAGGTCTTCGTCACGCCGATGGAGGAGGGGCTTCGGGTCGGCGGAACGGTGGAGATCGGCGGGCTGCAGGCCCCGCCGGACGAGCGGCGCGCCGCCGTGCTGGCGCGGATCGCGCGCGAGAACTTCCGCGGACTCGACGAGCTGCCCAGTCGAAGCTGGATGGGCCATCGGCCCTGCATGCCCGATTCCGTGCCGGTCGTGGGGCCCGCTCTCGGACACCGTGGCCTGTGGCTGGCGACCGGTCACGGACACCTCGGCCTCACCGACTCGCTGAACACGGCCCGGCGCATCGCCGACGGGCTGCTGGGCGCGGCCGTGCCGGGCGAGCGGGGCGCGACCGACCCCCGACCGGCTGAGCCGCTTCGTTGATTCAAGGAGTCCTTCGATGAGCGACTCCGGCGCGAAAGTGGATTGAGCTTCGGCGAAGGTGGATCGAGCTTCGTGCACCGGATCGGCAAGCAGATCACCAACCGGCCTGCCTGCCTGCCTGCCGAAATCTGAATCAGACGATAGATAAACGATGGATATAAGGAGACGATCATGACGCTGGTCCGCATGCTCCCGGCAGCTTTCGCCCTGGCGGCATTCGGCGCGCTGCCGAACACCGCCGCGGCGCAGGCCGGATATCCCGAAAGAAGCATCACCGTCGTCGTGCCCTGGCCGGCCGGCGGCTTCACCGACCGGCTCGGCCGCATGATGGCCGACAAGCTGTCGCCCAGCCTCGGCCAGCCGGTCGTCGTCGAGAACCGGCCCGGCGCGAGCGCGGGGATCGGCTCGGAATACGTGATGCGGGCCGCGCCCGACGGCTACACGCTGCTGGTGACCTCGACCGATGGCACGGTCAAGCTGCTGCAGGGCAAGGGGACCGATCCGGTCACCCAGTTCACGCAGATCACGATGCTGGCCTCGCAGCCGGTGACGCTCGCGGTCGGCCCGAAGTTCACGGGCGAGAACCTCGCGCAGTTCGTCGACGAGGCGAAGCGAAATCCGGGCGGAATCGCCTATGCATCCAACGGCGAGGGCGGAGCGACCCACTACGGCATGGAGATGTTCGCGAAGCAGGCGGGAATCCGGCTGAACCACATCCCGTACAAGGGCACGGCCCCGGCGCTGCAGGACCTGGTCGGCGGCCAGATCGAAGCGACGCTCGTCAGCCTGCAGGGCGTCGGCGCGCAACTGCAGGCCGGGCGGGCGAGGGCGCTGGCGATCACTTCGCCGAAGCGCATCGAGTCCGCGCCCGACATTCCGACCTTCGCCGAATCCGGATACCCGGGCTTCGACCTGACGCTCTGGTACGGCATGGTCGGCCCGAAGGGATTGCCCGACGAGATCGTCGGAAAGCTGAACCAGGCGCTCAGGGAAGCGATCGCCGCGCCCGACGTCCAGCAACAGCTGCGCTCGGCAGCGGCCGAACCAATCAGCAGCTCGCCGGAGAAGATGCTGGCCTTCGTTCAGAAGGAGGCCGTGCGCTGGGGAGCGATGATTCGATGAGGCCGCGAATGGACACCGACACGCGCGCAGACACGGGTACTGACACGGGCATGGGCATGGGCATGGGCACTGACACGGGTACGAGCACGAGCACGAGCACGAGCACGAGCACAGGTGCGGGCACCGACGAGGCCATGCCGACGCCGGAGGAACAGCTCAGGATCGCGCAGGCGGTCAAGGACCGGCTGGTCGAATACTGGTGGGACGTGGATCGCGACGGGGCCCGGCGCGCGCTCGAGTTCTACACCGAGGACTGCGTGTACCTGATGTGCGAGCACCGCATGGAAGGCCATGCGGCGATCAGGCGCTACTACGACTACCGCGACGCACGCGGTCCGCGGCTCGTGCGGCACGTGATCACGAACCTGCTCGCCCAAGTGCAGGGCCCGGACCGGGCCACGGTCGACGCCGTGCTGTCCGTCTATGCGGCCGACGGCGTTCCGGTGCTGCCCACGACGCCGCCGATCATGATCGCCGACAACCGTTGCGAGTTCGTGCGCGGCACGGACGGCGTATGGCGATTCCGCCTGCACCGGATCATCCCGCTGTTCAGGGGCGGCATCGAGGTGCTGGCACCGCCGGGGGAATAGCGGGTGAGCCGATCAGTTGATCGATGGTCTGCGCGTCGTTGTCGTCGAGCAGACACCAGAAAATTTCTGGAGCAGGCTGGCTACTGCGTCGCTCCAAATGATACGGACGGCTCGGCTACGGGTGGCCAACAACGGCGGCGGCATCGAGTTCGACCGACCGCGGCTCGAGGTACTCACCCCGCCCGCACCACCAGTGAAGGCGCCCCGCTTACCTCGAAGCACGCGCACAGCCGCGTTCAGCGCGGCTGCCGCTCCCAGTCCGTTACTGACCACACCTGGACAGATCTGCCAAATTTGACTATAATTACTGCCATATGGCAGTTTCCGAAAGAGTATAAAGCGTGTCTGCCGCCAACTCGCGCCCTGCGCCAAATTCTGCTGTGACCCTGCTCGGAGGCGAGGTCGTCCTGCGGGCTCGGCCCCGTGTGGCCATGGACTGGATTCCGCTGGTCAGGCGCGGACTGCCGTCCG
>CALLYQ010000058.1 GCA_937858875.1 uncultured Lautropia sp.
CGGCACGAGCGGCTGCGCCGGCTTGCCGCGCAGAGCTCGCTCGAGCGGCTGCTTGCGCTGGAAGACCGGCTGCGGTCGCTGGGTCGAGAGGCTTCGCATCCGCTGAACGCGCGCTTGCTGCTCGAAGACGTACTGCTCGACTTTCACCGGGCGCTGGCCTGAACGGCGCCGCTCTACAGGATCGCACCAGATGAGCAAGGACCCCATGCAGAGCACGACGCTCGGGGGCGCATCCATGACTCCGACGACGATCGGCGCCATGTCGGGCGCGACGACGACGATCGGCGGACTGTCGCTGAACACGCAGATGCTCGACGCGCCGGCGCCGAGCCGTCCGGGTGTCGTCCAACTGGCAATCAAGGAGCGCCCGGCGCTTTACGCGTCGTACATGCCGTTTCTCGATGGCGGCGGCCTGTTCGTCCCAACCACGCGCACAGCGAACCTCGGCGACGAGATCTACCTGATCCTGCAACTGCTCGACGACCCGAACAAGACGCCGGTCACCGGCAAGGTCGTCTGGATCACGCCACCCGACACGCCCGGACGCCAGCAGGGCATCGGCGTGCAGTTCGCCAGGGACCATGGCGGCGAACAGGCCCGCAACCGGATCGAATCGCTGCTCGGCGGCGCGCTGCGGGCCAACCGACAGACCCATACGCTCTGAGAGCGACGCCCTGATGCTCGTCGACTCGCACTGTCACCTCGATTTCCCGGAACTGGCCGACCGATTCGACGCGATCCTCGAGAACATGGCGGCCAACGACGTCGGCCGCGCGCTGTGCGTCTGCGTCACGCTGCCCGATTTTCCGCGCGTACTGGCGCTGGCCGAGCGTGACGCGCGCCTGCATGCATCGGTCGGCGTGCATCCGGATTCGATCGATACCGTCGAACCCGACGTCGACACACTGGTCGGCCTTGCCGCGCACCCGAAGGTTGTCGCGATCGGCGAGACCGGCCTCGACTATTACCGCGAACCGGCCGACGACGAGCCGCTGCGCAGGCGTCTTCGCGAACAGCAGCAGCAGCGTTTTCGCGTGCATATCCGTGCGGCGCGTGCGACCGGCAAGCCGCTGGTCGTGCACACGCGCGCGGCCTCGGCCGATACGATCCGCATCCTTCGCGAGGAAAAGGCCGACGAATGCGGCGGCGTGCTGCATTGCTTCACCGAAGACTGGGACACCGCACGGGCGGGTCTGGACCTCGGCCTGTACGTGTCCTTCTCCGGCATCGTGACCTTCCGCAACGCGGAACCGCTTCGTCAGGTCGCGGTGAAGGTGCCGCTCGATCGGCTGCTGGTCGAGACCGATTCGCCGTACCTGGCGCCGGTGCCATACCGCGGCAAGACAAACGAACCGGCGTTCGTCCGCCATGTCGCCGAGCGGATGGCCGAGTTGAAGGCCTTGCCGCTGAGCGAGCTTGCGGATCGGACGACCGAGAACTATTTCAATCTTTTCAAGATCTTGAACTAGATAGCGAATGTTCTGGTTGAACTCCAGACACGGCGATGCCAGTGGGTGGCGTGGCGAAGCGCGACCGTCCCGAAGATCCGGAGCGCCCGCGCTGAAAAGCGGGTTCCGGCTGCAGTTCGGGCTCGCGCTCTTCGTCGGGTTCTCGTTCGTGGTCGGGCTCGGGCTCGCTGTGACGCGTTCGGCTGCCGCGCAGGCTGTGCAAGCCGGGACCCCCGGGCCGCGGCTTGCCGCCGCATCGGCCGCACGCGCGGAGACCGCTGCCGAGCCGTTCTGGGAGGCGCTTCGGCTCGACGACGTCAAGGGCCTGCAGACGCAGATGTTGCGGGGAGCCGGTGCCAATGCGGTGCATCCGGAGTTCGGGCCGGCCATCGTCGTCGCCGCCCGCGAGCGCTCGCCGAAGGTGCTTGCCTACCTGGCCAGATTGTCCGGCACGCGGATCGACGCGACCAATGCGAACAACGAAGGGCCGCTGATGCTGGTTGCGCTCCACGGCGATCTCGACAGCGTCAAGCTGCTCGTCGAACGCGGGGGGCAGGTCAACCGCCATGGCTGGGCGCCCTTGCACTACGCGGCCTCGGCCGGGCACCTGCCGACGATCGAGTTCCTGCTCGAGCAAGACGCATACATCGACGCCGAATCGCCGAACCGGACCACGCCGCTGATGATGGCCGCGAGGCAGAAGCATACGAACGCCGTGCAATTCCTGGTCGATGCCGGCGCCGATCCGACGCTGCGCAACGAAGCCGGCTACACGGCCGCCGACTATCTGGCGGCCCATGGCGAGCATGCCGAGGCGCAACGGCTGCGCGAACGCGCTGCCGAGTTCGCCCGGAAGTACCGGGCCCCCGCCCAAGCCGGCGGTGGTACCGAAGCTGGCGGTGGTACCGAAGCTGGCGGTGGCACCGAAGCCGGCGGTGGTACGGTCGATAGCGGCGTGCGTCCGAAGCTCGGCGAGTCCGCAACGACCCCTCCGGTGCCGACGGCGAGTCCGGCCGAGGCTACGACGGGCCCGGCCGAGGCTGCGACCAGCCCGACCGAGGCTACGAGCCCCGCAGGGGTGACGACGAGGCCGGTCGCACCTCGACCACGCCTGCCCGGGTCGCGCGATTGAGCGCCCTTCAGGCCAGCGCGACGTCGAGGAAGAACATCAGTCCGAAACCGACGAACAGCGCCGCAGTCGCGGAATCGCCGTAGCCGGCCCGATGCGTCTCGGGAATGACTTCGTCGCTGATGACGAACAGCATCGTGCCCGCCGCCAAGGCCAGCGCCGCGGGAAGCACCGCTTGCGACAGCGACAGCAGGCCTGCGCCGATCAGCCCGCCGAACACCTCGATCGCGCCGGTGAGCGACGCAACGGCCAGCGCCTGCAGCCGGTCGTAGCCGAGCCCGAGCAGCGCCATCGCCACGGCAAGACCTTCGGGCACGTTCTGCATGCCGATTCCGAGCGTGACGCCGAGTCCGATCCGGGCGTCGCCGCTTGCGGCACCCACGCCCATCGACAAACCCTCGGGAAAGTTGTGGATGGCGATTGCCAGCACGAACAGCCAGACCTGGGCCATCCGCGAGCGCTGCGGGCCCTCGTGACCCTTGGAGAAATGCTCGTGCGGCAGAAACCGGTGGATTGCCCCCATTCCGAGGCCGCCAAGCATCATCATCATCACCACGCCCAGCGCCGCCAGCTTCGTGCTGTCGAGCATCTGTACGGCCAGCTCGTAGCCGGGAATGAGCAGTGAAAAGATCGTGGCCGCCAGCATCACGCCGGCGGCCAGGGCGAGCATCGAATTGCTGGTTCGCGGTGACAGCTTGCCGATGAACAGGACCGGCAGGGCTCCGGCGCTGGTGGCGACGAAGCCACCGAGCAGGCTGGCCAGGAACGCGGCGACGATCGGCGACGAGGCGGACCAGGCGGCGAGAGTGTCCATCTACGGCAATGGCGGTCAGTGCGGGCCGCCATTGTCGCAGCAGCGGCGACTCAGTGGCGTGACGCGCTCGCGACAGCCGGGCACTCATGCAACTTGCAGGCCGGGCCGAGGTCCGAGATGACGAGACCGCGCCGCAAGTAGGTCGGATGATCGAGATTCTGCTGCAGGCTCGACAAGCGAGCCGGCCGCGGCCCGTGGCGCGGTGCAGCGGCCAGATTCGCATCCGCAACGAGGCCGCGAAGATAATCGACGATTCGGTTCATCTTCTCTTCTCCCTGTCTTGTTGGTGCGACAACTGTATACGCATACAGTTGTCGATGCAAGCCGTCGGGGATGCCCCTTCGGAGCGGCGGATTGCGATCCGACCGGCTACGGGTGGGTCAGCGAGCCGCCGGCATGCCGGGCAGCGCGGCTCGAATCCGCTGCGGAAAGTCGGCGCCGTCGCCGGCAGCCTGTGCGGCATCGTTGATCCAGGATTGCTGCCGGAGGGCCTCGAAAGGCAGGCCGGGCACCAGGAAGCCGGCCCGGTACAGATAGCGGTCTGCCCAGCCGTTCAGGATATGGCGGATGTCGACGCGACCCCGGCGGCCGACCAGGTTGGCGTAGCGCACGATGTTCAGTGTGCAGTTGCTCTTGAGCAGGTGGTACCACTCGGGCCGCTCGGCCAGCTCGTTGATCCGTTCCATGTAGACGAGGAACAGTGCGCGCGCTGCCTCTGGCGGTACCTGCAGCCGGTACAGGTAGACGTCCTCCTTGCGGTGATTGCTTCGCACACCCACGATGTCGCGCTCTTCCCCGACCACGTAGATCAGTTCGAACTGCCTGAAAAGCGACGCGACCGGCGCGAAGCCTTCGCCTTTTTCGAATCGCGCTTCGATCGAGATCGATACCGGCGGCGCGTCATCGAAGTTGAAGCTGACGAAGGTGTGCGCGACCGGCCCGGGCATCCAATACGAAACGTAGAAGTCGACCGAGTTCAGCGACGACACCGAGACCTCGCGTTCGAGGTGGCGCACGTCGAAGTCGAGCGGGCTGCGATAGGTGAAGTCGCGCACGCCGGCGATCCGGACGCGATCGCCGTCGATGAACGCGCGCGGCAAGACGGCGTCTTCTTCGATCCAGTCCCGCTCGTGTGACGGCGCAATCGAAAAGATCCACGCAGCCACGACGCAGAACAGGACGCCGAAGGCCACACGCGAGCGCGGGCTGTCGCGCACCCACAGCGTCAGGATCCCGAAGACCACGAAGGCGATCGCCAGGGTCGTGCGCAGCCAGGGCCAGGGCAGGTTCGAGAAATGGATCGACATCCCCGCCCAAGCGACCAGCAGCACGCGCAACAGGAAACCGGCAACTGCGATCGCCCGGCTCGCCAGTCGTCCGCGTCGGCGACCGGTGCCCCCTGCGCCGGCCGGATGGATGTCGCTGGCAGTCATCGTGCGCCGAGAATCCGCGTTCGCCGAAAACCAGATGATGCACCAGCAAGCTGCCTGAGTATCGGTGGACCGGTCATCGTCGCGCCACGCTCAGGCCGCCGCGCCCGCGAACCCCGGCCTGGCCGGCGCCGGAACCAGATTCAGCTTGCGCAGCGCCGGCAGGAACTTGTTGTGCCGCGCCACCTCGCGCAGCGCCGCCATCGCCGTGCAGTACTTCGAGCAGCGCTTGACCGGATGCTGGTGCAGCGCCCGCAGGATCTTGTCGGCGATGCCGTTGCCGTTGGCCGACTTGGTTTCGACGATGAAGGCGTCGCCGTCGACCTCGCGGCATTCGCGGGGGCCGGCGAACATCAGCCCGGAGTCGATCGTCATCCGCTCGCCGCCGTCCCTGGCGACCAGCGTGATGCGCCGATAGCACATCTCGACCGCCGGTTCGAGCCGGCGATCGAAGTCCTCGCCGTACAAAGCGCGATATTCGCGCTGCACGTGAGCGATCGCCTGCTCATCGAGCCGGCCGTAGTTGTGCAGCGGATAGGCCAGCCGCTTCTTGACCGTGATGCCGCGCTTGTCCTTGAGCTTGACTTCGACGAAGCACAGTTCGGCGTCGACGTATTTGCGCACGCGCACCTTGCAGCGCCGGCGGCGCCCCTGGTGATGGTCGAAATAGCTGCTGCGCCGTTCGTCGTCGAAGTACATCGTCTCGTAGGTGAACTCGCGCTTGCCGTCGATCTCGAGGACGTCGAATTCCTGCATCAGTGCGTCGAGCGCCTGCTTCAGGACCGACGCGCGCAGCACGTACTTGTTGTCGAGCCGTTCGAGCATCGAGGCTCGGCTTTCGAGTTCGCGCAGCGATACCGGGCGGAAGGCGTCGGTGAGCCAGTTCTTCGTGGTCATGGCCGGCCTCAGGCTTCGCTCTTGCGATAGAAGACGTTGATGCGCGCCATGTCGTTGATGTAGTCGAGCGCGGTGATCTGGTAGGACATCACTTCGACGCCCAGGCGCCGGGACAGGTCCTCGCGCATGGCCGACGGGTCCGACAGCGCGTGTTCGTCGATCTGGTCGAGCGTGATGCGGATGCCGTCGGCCGAACTGAGCACGCGCGGATGGTCGACGAGCCAGGCGCCGACCAGCACCAGCGTCACCGCGCAGGCCACGAAGACCAGGCTCGTACCGGTGACCGAGCAGATCACGGCCAGCGTCACGCTTCCGAAGAAATAGGTGATCTCGGTCTTGCTGATCTGTTCGGAGCGCAGCGAGAACAGCGCGAGGATCGCGAACAGGCCGAAGCCGGCGGCCACGCTGAATTCGACGCTCGAGAGGATCGTCAGCACGGCAAAAGCGAAGATGTTGAACATGGCCGCCGCGGTCACCAGTTCCTTGTCGCGGTAGCGCCGGTAGTACATGCCGAAGACAAGGAGCAGCATCGCAACGATGTCGATCGCGAAGCGGCAGACGAGTTCGAGGATCAGGCCGGGATTTTCGAAAGCAGGCATGGGTTCGTTCTTTTCCGTGTCGAGAGGGGAAGACGAGGACGAGAGCGGCGAAGCTCAACTCCAGCCGGCGCTCATGCAGGGCCGGTAGTCGATGCGAAATGCATGGGCCACATGGACCAGCGCGGCGGCTTCGGTGATCCTTCGCTGCGCGAACTGCGGTCCTTCGTTGTGGCTGTCCGACAGATCGATCTCGAAACTGTCGCTGCCGTCTTCGATGCGCAGGTTCAAGCCGGTCTGGCCGCTGCCCACCATCAGGCTGATGCCCGAGGCGTGGATGACGCGCCCGTCGCGCGCCGAGACGAAGTCTCCGGCGATCACGTCGAAGCTGCGTGTGGCGCCGAAGCCGATGCCGAGTTTCGAGACCAGTGCGGCAAGTTCGCCGCCGATCTTGCCGATCTTCATGTCGTCCTGCGTCCAGGCGCCCGACAGGACCAGGTGGTTCGACGTGTCTGCGGCCTTGCCGGGGTTTTCCAGAGTCGAAACGACCCGGCCGGTGTCGAGCTTGCCGATCGCCGTATGCAGCCACCATGAGGCGCCACCGCTCAGCCGTCGTCCTTCGAAGCGCTCGGGTACCGTGCGGTCCTCGATGTCGGCCACGAAGACCGTCAGGCGCGGCGTGCGCTTGCGATCGATCATCTGCCCCAGGCAGGCGAGCGCCTCCGAGTGCTCGGTGGTGACCGGCGCCACGCGCGCCGGCTGCCCGGCAGCTCCGTGATCGACGAGGCTGCTCGCGCAGCCGGCCAGGCCGACGGTGCCCAGCAGCGCGGCGAAGGCCAGCGGACGGTGATTCATTTTCTTCTCCCTGTTGCGGTTTGCTGTCTGTTCGGGCGGCTGCATCGACGCAGCCATGTCCGGACAACGGGAGAGCGGCGATGCTTATTCCGGCTCGATCGAATCGACGTTTCGTTTTCCGCGTTCCCGGGCTTTGCCGTGCAGTGGGCCGCAAAGCTTCTGCGGACAGGAAGTGGAACCCAGAGCATGGAGATCCCGGACAAGCTGAGTCCATATACGGACACCGCATTGATTTACGTCCACCTTCGGATTATCATCGCGATGACGTTCCCAGAAAAAAGGCCATTTCAGATGAGTGCCTTGCTCCGCGCCTCGGACAGACCCGTCGACCTGCGAACGCCGGCCTCTGCAGCTGCCGCGATGCGCACCTTCTGGCGGCTTGCCGATGCCTGGTCGCTCAGCGCGGCCGAGCAGATGACGCTGCTCGGCGTCGGCCGCTCGACGCTGTACCAGTGGAAGCAGGGCCGGTTCGCGGCGCTCGACCGGCATGTGCTCGAACGGCTGTCGTACCTGTTCGGCATTCACGCGGCGCTGCAGATCCTGCTGCCGGTACCCGAGCGCGCCACGCAATGGCTGCGCAAGCCGAATTCCGCCCCCTTGTTCGGCGGCAGGTCGGCACTCGACCGGATGCTCGGCGGACAGGTCGCCGACCTGTTCGTCGTGCGCCAGTATCTCGACGCTCAGCGCGGAGGCAAGGCTTGAGTTCGCGGCAAGCCGCGCCCGAAGAAATCCCGGTCGATCAGACCAGCTGGCGCCCGTGCTACCGGCTGATTGCCTCCCGCTACCCGACCGTGGGCCTGTACGACGACATCGCCGATCCGGCCGACCTCGACGTCGTCTACGCGATCGAGGCGCTGACCAACCCGCGCATCCGCGACGAACTCGGCCAGCTGCAGCTGGTGCCGCCGGAGGAACGCGTCAGCGGCGCCGGCACGACGCCGATCATGTCGGCGTTCACGCACCTGAACCCAGAGGGCTCGCGTTTCTCCGACGGCAGCTACGGCGTCTACTACGCAGCCGACACGCTCGAGACGGCGATCGCAGAGGTCAGCCATCACCGCGCGATCTTCCTGTCGCGAACCGCCGAGCCGTCGATCGACATCGATCTGCGAGCGATTCACGCCGACCTGGAGGCGCCGATGCACGACCTGCGTGCACTCGGCGATCGCGCTGCCAGCGTGCTCGACCCCGATTCCTGGGCCGTCAGCCAGGTCCTCGGCGCGAAGCTGCGATCGGCGGGCAGCTGGGGAGTCGTCTATCCGAGCGTCCGGCATGTCGAAGGGCAGTGCGTCGGCGTCTTCAGGCCACGGGCCTTGCGCAAGGCCCGGCAGGGCAAGCATTTGGCGCTGCACTGGGACGGCGAGCGCATCACGCACTGGTTCGAGAAGACGCAGCCGCATCGGCTCTGACGCGCATTCGAAACCGCGCGTTTTGTCGCTCTTGCTTACGTTCAGGACACGAAGCACCGCTAAATCATTGATTCGTCGAAGCGGCGCGGTCCTTGCTTATAGGTGGGAACCTATAAGAAGGAGGGGACTCCATGGAATCCAAGACAGCGAAACTGTGTCTGCTTGCCGTGGCCATGTTCGGCTCGGCCTCGGCGGCTCTCGCCGAACCGCTTTATTTCGCGGCAACCGGCAGCTACTACGAATACGTCAATCGCGATCTGGCCGACACCGCGTACACCAAATGGACCTGGGAGGAAGCGCGGGCCGATGCGCAGGCACGCAGCCATGCCGGTCGCACCGGGCACCTGGTCACGATCACCAGCGCGGCCGAAGAGCAGTTCCTGATCGACAACTGGCTGGGCGACATTCTCTACGGCCAGCCATGGCTGGGTGGATTCCGCGCAGCGGGCTCCGATCCTGATATGGGATGGCAGTGGGTCACCGGCGAAGCCTTCGGCTATTCGAACTGGCATGCACCGACCGGCGAGCCGAACAACGTCGATGGCAACGAGCGCTTCCTGCACTACATGTCGCTGAACGTCGCCAGCGTCACCGAATACGACAGCTACGGCTGGAACGACGTCTCGGCCGTCAACTATCGCGCCGGCTACTTCATCGAGTATTCGGCGCCGCGTGCGACCGTGCCGGCGCCCGGGGCGCTGGCGCTGCTCGGTGTCGGGCTCGCCGGGATGGCCGCTGCACGGCGTCGTCGCGCCTGATTGCTGCCTGAGCGCCGCAAGCCGCGTCAAGGCAGGCGGCGCCCGGCGCAGGGCCTGCGATCACGCCGGGACGATCGCCGGTTCCTGCGCCAGGAAGCGCTCCACCATCCGCGTCAAGAACGCCGCGCCGACCGTCAGGTTGGCGTCGTCGAAGTCGTACTTCGCGTTATGCAGCATCGAAGGCGTTCTCTTCGAGAATCGGCAGCACATCCATGTCGGCGCGAATCGCGACGCTGCGCGTGCCGGCGCCGCTTTCGACCCCGACACTCAGCGTCCCCACGACACCGTGTCCGCCGACATTGCGCGCGACCTCGTAGCCCCAGTCGGCCAGCCGCGACACGAGCAGTTCCGAGGTGGCCACCTCGTCGAAGGACCGCTCGGGATTCGCGTGCAGGTGGCGCCGGGTCGCGCGCAGCTCGTCGGCCGCGCCGAGCAGGTCGCTCAACTGGCAGAAGCAGCGCATCATTCGCCCCCGGCGATCGCGATCTTCGGTGTCTCGCCGGCGCCCAGGTCCCAGTACAGCCCGGTCATCACCGCCAGCCCTTCGCGCAGCACTTCGGGCGGCAGGTGCTCGTTCGGCGCGTGTTGCGAGCAGCCAGGATACGAATGAGGAACCCAGACCGTGCGCAGCCCGAGCACGTCGGTGAAGATGTCGTTGGGCAGCGAACCGCCCAGGTTCGGCAGCACGGCCGGCTTCTTGCCGCTGGTCGCGCCGATCGACTTCACGGTCCACTGCACCCACGGGTCCTCGGGATCGATGCGTGTGGCGTGGAACATTTCCTCGCGGGTCGCTTCGATCTTCACCATCGGGAAGCCCTGCCGGTCGAGGTGCCGGCGCAGCGCCGGCAGGATCTGTCGGGAATCGATACCGACGACGAAGCGCAACTGGCAGCGCGCCCAGGCGCGCGGCGGGATCGCGTTGACCGGCGTATCAGGATTGCCGGTCCTGAAGGCCAGCACCTCGAACGAGCACCAGCCGAACACGCGCTCGGCCGGCGACAGCCCGGGCTCGCCCCACCACGACTCGATCTGGGGGCCGTCGGTACCGCCGTCGACCTCGCAGTCGGCCAGTGCGCGTCGCACCGATCCCGGCAGCTCGGCCGGTACCCATTCGGGGATGCGGATCTGCCCGGTCGGCGACACGATGCTGGCGATCGCGTGGGCGAGTTGCACGCCGGGGTTCGAGATCAGCCCGCCCCAGTTGCCCGAATGGTGGCCGCCGGCGCGCGCCTCGATCGACAGGTCGAAATTCATGCTGCCGCGCGAACCAAGGAACACGGTCGGGCGCTCGGCGCGCAGCCGCGGGCCGTCGGAGGCGATCAGCAGGTCGGCGGCGAAGGCCTCGCGATTCTCGCTGCACAGTCCGCGCAGCCCCGGCGAGCCGGTTTCCTCGCCCATCTCGATCAGGTAGCGCGCGTTGAAGCCGAGCCGGCCACGCGTGGCCAGCACGTTCGCCATCGCCTGCATGTTGACCGAGTGCTGCCCCTTGTTGTCGGCGATGCCACGGCCGTACCAGCGACCGTCGCGCTCGCTCAGCGTCCACGGCGACAGGCCTTCGTGCCATTCCGGTTCGAGCCCGCGGATCACATCGCCATGGCCGTAGCCGAACACGGTCGGCAGCGCGGGGTCCTCGATGCGCTCGGCGAACAGGAACGGCGCTTTCGCCTTCGGATGCTCGAGCGTCCGGCACTCGAAGCCCATCGCTTCGAAGGCCGGCTGCATCTCGCCGGCCAGGTAGCGCGCCAGGTCGGACGCGCGCTCGGGGTTCTGGCTCTCGGTCGGGATCGCGATGCGGCGGGCGAGCGTGGCGCGAAACTCGCCCGAGTCGAACTGCTGCCCGGCCAGGGCGATCGCGGCGTCACGGGTCATGCGGCTTGTCCTCTCGAGTTGTGTATACGTATACGGCGGTCGCGGGCTCAGCGGGCCTGCCAGCCGCGGTCGAGCGCCTCCGCTTCCTCGGCATCGGTCAGCGGATCGCCGGGGGCCAGTTGCTCGACCAGCGCATCGAATTCGGCGAGCCCGCCGCTGGCCGGTTGGTAGGCCTCGCCGCTGTCGTCTGCAGGAGCGGTTGCGACGTCCTGCGCGACCAGCACGCGCAGATGCCAATTGCCGTCGTCGCCGCGGCAGGCCAGCCCGCGCGCGCTGCGGGCGCCCGGCGATCCGGACGTGTCGGTGTGCACGTCGACGTACTCGCGACAGTACTGGCCGGCGGCCGTGCGGATCGACAGCAGCGGTGTCAGGCTGCGCCGGCCGGACTCGCCGGTCTGCGTGAGCGCGGTGCCGGCCGGCATCGTCGCCAGCGCGCGGGCAAGCAGTTCGTCGCCGCCTACGGCTGCCACGGTCGACGAGCCGCCCGCGGGCGCCCCCGATTGCCAGATCATCGGAGCGAGAAGGCCGATCAGGCCGCCG
>CALLYQ010000059.1 GCA_937858875.1 uncultured Lautropia sp.
ATTCGGCGTCGGCCTCGGCTACGCCCGAAGCGGGCTTCGACTCGACCGAAGCGGACATCGGGCCGCGCGAAGCGGACATCGATTCGCCTCATGCCGCGATCGACTCGGCCGATGCCGCCATCGAATCTGCGCGCCGGATCGTCGTCAAGGTCGGCTCCAGCCTCGTCACCAACGAAGGCCGCGGTCTCGACGCCGAGGCGATCTCGCGCTGGGGCCGCCAGATCGCCGAACTGCGCGCGCTGGGCAAGGAGGTGATCCTCGTGTCCTCCGGCGCGGTCGCCGAGGGCATGAAGCGGCTCGGCTGGAAGCGCCGGCCGAAGGCGATGCACGAGTTGCAGGCCGCGGCCGCCGTCGGCCAGATGGGGCTCGCGCAAGTTTACGAATCGGCCTTTCGGGAGCACGGGCTCGGCACGGCCCAGGTGCTGCTGACGCATGACGACCTGTCCGATCGCAAGCGCTACCTGAACGCGCGCTCGACGCTGCTGGCGCTGCTCGAGCTGGGGATCGTCCCGATCATCAACGAGAACGACACGGTCGTTACCGACGAGATCAAGTTCGGCGACAACGACACGCTGGGCGCGCTGGTCGCCAACCTGGTCGAGGCCGATGCGCTGGTGATTCTGACCGACCAGAGCGGGCTGTTCACCGCCGATCCTCGCCACGACCCGTCGGCCCGGCTGATGGCGCGCGTGATCGCCGGCGATCCGTCACTCGAGGCGATGGCGGGCGGAGCCGGTTCGTCGATCGGTCGTGGCGGCATGATCACGAAGGTGCTGGCCGCCCGGCGGGCTGCGCGCGGCGGTACCGACACGGTCGTCGCCTCGGGGCGTGAGCCCGACGTGCTGATCAGGCTCGCACGCGGCGAGCCTGTCGGCACGCAGTTCGTGGCGCAGATGCCGCGGCTGGCCGCACGAAAGAAGTGGCTGGCAGACCACCTGCAGCTGCGCGGCGCCGTGTGCCTCGACGAAGGGGCGGCGCGCGCCCTCGTCGTGGGCGGTCGCAGTTTGCTGCCGATCGGTGTTACGGCGGTCGAAGGCGAGTTCGGCCGTGGCGAGGCCGTCGCGATCCGCGACCCCGAGGGTCGCGAAATCGCCCGCGGCCTGATCAACTACTCGAGCTTCGAAACGCGGCTGATCATGCGCAAGCCGAGCACGCAGATCGAGCCGATCCTCGGGTTCATGCAGGAACCCGAGCTGATCCATCGGGCTGCGCTGACGCAGCACGACGTGATCGTGGTGAATCGCCCCTGGGCGGCTACAGCAGGTTCACCAGCGGCACGGCCCCGAACCAGATCACGAAGCCGAGCGCCGCGAACATCAGGCCGTCGATGCGCGCGCAGCTCGCGCCGCGCGCGAGCTGCCTGCCGATCAGCACCGTCAGAAGCAGCGCGTGCGGCAGCACGAAGACGAGCAGGTTCGCGTAGGCCGGGCGCAGCGTATCGGACTGCGCCAGGGGCACCGCCGCGACGACCGCCGCGAGCGTGCTCGCCAACGCGATCCACAGCGCGCCGCGTGCACCGAAGCGCACGGCGAGCGTGCGCTTGCCGGCCGCGCGATCGGCGTCGAGATCCGGAATCGCCGACAGCGTGATCGCCGGCAGGATGCCGAAGAACAGCGGCACGGCCAGCAGCCACGGAAACGCGTGCTGCCATGGCCCGCCTTGCAGCAACCAGCCCCATAGCGCCACGCACACGCTGTGCGTGAGGCCGACCGTCAGTTCGCCGAGCCCGCGCCAGCACAGCCGCAGCGGCGGCGTCGTGTAGCCGATCCCGAGCACCAGGATCGACGCAAGCATCAGCGAGGCAGCGGCCAGGTCGGCCACCTGCCCGAGCACGAAGCCTGCGCAAGCGAGCGCGACCATCAACGCAACGACGATGCCGATCTCGAGTGAGCGCGGCGACAGGCTGCCGTCGACGAGCACGCGCGATCCGCCGGTGAACGGGCCGTGGTTCGTATTGAGCCGGTCGCTGGCCAGATCGAATCGATCGTTCGCGAAGACGGTCGCGGCCTCGGCGAAGAACAGCAGGCCGTAGCCGGCCAGGTAGGCGGGCAGGTCGAGACCTGAGCCGGTCGAAGCGGATGCACCGGCCGCGCCCAGCGCCGCGACCGTGTAGACGACCCAGGGCATCGCGTAGAACTGCAGGCGCAGCGCCCGCAGCCAGACGAACAGCCGCCTCGCGGCGACCGCCGTTGCCGTATGCGGGCCCTTGCGAAGCGAAAAGCCGAGGTCGCGCGCGCGTTCGAGCCAGCGATGGCGTTCGTCGATCGTCGAACTGCGAACGGGTCCGAACGAGACGATGCGCGTCGTCGTCACCCCGCAGAAGCCGAGCGTCGAGCGGCTCATCGCGTTGTGGCCCGGCGCGCGATAGATGAAGCGGTAGACCCAGCCGGGCATGTCGATCGTCGTCAACAGGTGCGCGGTCTTGCGCTGCATCAGCCCTTCGAACGCACCGTCGCTCATTTCTCGAAACGCGATCGACGGCAGCAGCACCCGGTCGAGAAAACCCTTCAGCCGCGCCGGTCCGACGCCCCACCAGGCCGGGTAGACGAAGACCAGGTGGTCGGCCGCGTCGATCTTGCGCCACGCGTGCGCGAGGTCGGGTTCCAGCGCCTGCTCGCGCGGCGAGATCGTGCGAACGTCGGGATCGAAGTCGAGTTCTGCCAGGTCCAGCAGCGCGACTTCGAGCCCCGCCGCCCGTGCGCCGTCGGCATAGGCCCGCGCCAGCGAGCCGCACAGGCTCGGGCTGCGTGGATGTCCCGAGACGACGAGGACCTTCGTGGCAGCGGCAGCGTGGGCAACAGCGGGCGGCAGGGTGGACGCGTCCATGTCGATCGTGGGTCTGGGCAGGCCAAGGTAGCGGGGGCCCGCGTGCGGCGCAAGCATCGTGCCTGCACATCCTGCGATGCCGCGGCGCTACAGCGCCATGTTCTCCGGCGTCAGCATCGTCTTCTTCACATGCACATGGATCATTGCAAGCACGTGGTCCGGCGGTGCCGGGCGCAGCAACGGCGCGACCTCGACCGACACCTTGGTGACCAGCGCGTCGTCCTCCATCACGCAGAAGAACGGATCCGGGTCGGCCGGTGGCGTCTGGACATGGCCGTCGCCGTTGCCGGCATTGCGTCCCTCGTTGGCGCCGCGCGGCAGGCGCAGACCGTCGAGCAGCGTCTTCAGGCGATTGTCGATGTCGCCGCTTTCCACGATCAGCGTGCCGCCGGACTGCTCGCGCAGCAACAGCACCGAGATCTCGGCGTACAGATGCAGCCGCTGCGTGACGAGCGGTGCGAAGCGCAGGCCGTCTTTCTCGACGATGATCGAACCCGCCGACTGCTGTGCCGTGCCGGAAAGCAGGCGTGGTGCGGCCGCGGCCAGCGGGCGTTCGAGCCACAGCCGCGCGAGCTGCGGATGCAGCGCCCGCCGGATCCCCCATTTGTGTGCCGCCTTGGCGCCCTGTGCGAGCAAAGGGCCTTCATAGACGAGCCTGAACTCCATCGTCCCCCACCTCCGTCGACGAACCGTCATTGTCGCCGCGAAGCGGGGCGCTTGCTCGCGATGAATCGTCGCGCCCGCTCAGGACGAGCCGTCGCGTCGGCGCGGCCGTCGTAGCGCCAGCGCAATGGCGACGGTGTAGATCGCCAGGTTGACGACCAGCACGACGATCGCGAGCCAAGTCTGCAGCGTCGGCGTCAGGCCGGCCGGATAGAGCACCGGAATCAGGTAGTGCTCGACGAAGCCGCCCTCGTAGCCCGACTGGCCGGCCGCCTGCCGCAACCGATTCTCCCATGGGGTCAATGGACAGATTCCGCCACTGGCCTCGATCCACACGGCCCAGCCGGCGGCCGGCAGGTGCAGCAAGGCGGTCCAGGCGCGCCAGACGACGAGCAAACCGCCGAGCAGCGCGAACGCGACGAAGGCCAGGTGCAGCAGCACCAGCGCGTCGGCCGCGAGCCGGGCGCTCATTTCCGCGATCCTGGCCTGGCGTCGAGCGGGAGGTCGGGCATCGGCGGACGCAATTCGAAGTCGCCCAGCGGGTGCGCTTCGCCGTTCAGCAGCAGTTCGATCCCGTGCCTGCCCGGATAGTGCCGTCGGGTCGTCATCTGCTGCATCGACACGGTCTTGCGAAGCGTCTCGCGCTGCCCGGGAGACAGTTCGAGCGACTGGAGCCGGAACACGCGCGGCTGCGCGGTTCCGTCGGCCTTGACGTAGCGGATGCGCAGGTCGGCCAGCACCTGCTGTGTCTTTTCGCCGTCGTTTCGCAGCTCGATCGCGATGCGCAGTCGTTCGCCGATGCGCAGCTTCGGCGGCTCGATCGAGACATCGCCGATTGCAAGCCTCGTCTTGTCGCCGAAGCCCAGCAGCGCCAGCGCCTGTGGATCGCATTGCTTCAGCAGCGTGCGCAGTGCATGCCGGACCAGCGCGCGACGCGGCGCCGGAACGCGAGCCTCCACCCAGCGGCGGCAGGTGGCCAGCAGCAGCGCCGGGTGGTCCTTGCCGATGTCGTTCAGGTTGTTGGCCACCGAGCGCCGCACGTACTCCGACGGGTCGTCCTTCAGGCGTTCGAGCAGCGCGAGTACCGGCGCAGGATCGCGCTGGAACTCGCGCAGTCGCGAGGCCCACGGCAGCCGCGGGCGCGTGCCTTCGGAGACCAACCGGCGCACGTGCTCGCTGTCGTCGGCAGTCCACTGCCGCAGACGCGCGAGCGTCCGATCGGCATGGCGTTCGATGAACGGGCGGATCGCGTATTCGGCCGTCGATCGCTTCGTCAATGCGTGCAATGCCTGCATCGACAGATCGAAGTGCTCAGCGTCGAGCCCGTAGCGGGCGACGTACATCGTGTGCGGCAGGTACAGGAAGCCGGCCATCGGCGAAGCGGGTGCCCCGTGCTGCGTCGCTTCCAGCGATCGCAGCAGGCCCTCTACTGCGCGAGGGTAGTCGCCCGGAAGGTGCCGGTGCAGCACCTCGGCGATCCGGTGTACGCGCGGCATCAATTCAAGGCCATCGAAGCCGTCGAGCACATCGGCTTCGAAGGCGTCGGCGCGAAACGACGGATCGGCGAAGGCGAGCCCGCGCGCGATTCGCCGGACCACCTCGGGTCCGTACGCGGATTTCAGCGTGTCGGCCATCGTCCTTGGAGCTTCGGGGTATCGATGTCTGAGCGGCTCGCCAAGAGCCGGAGTCGATCGGAGTATCAGCAGGTGCCGGAGAACCCGGGCCGCACCTTGCACGCGCGTGCGGCGTTTTGCAGCCGGAGAGCAGGCCAGCGTACTCTCTGGCCATCGAATTCGCCAATCTGAACGGGAGGGCACAGATGCCTGAGCAGCAGAACAACCGCACCGAACGCGACGCATTCGGACCGATCGAGGTGCCGGCTGCACGCTTGTGGGGCGCGCAGACGCAGCGCTCGCTGCAGAACTTCGCCGTGTCGACCGAGCGGATGCCGATCGAACTGGTCCACGCGCTGGTCGAGGTCAAGCGGGCGGCCGCGATCGCCAACCGCGAGTTCGGGCTGCTCGATGCGGCCCAGTCGGGCGCGATCGAGGCGGCTGCCGACGAGGTGCTCGACGGCCTGCACGATGGCGAGTTCCCGCTGTCGGTCTGGCAGACCGGCTCGGGCACGCAGACGAACATGAACGTCAACGAGGTGCTCGCCAACCGTGCCTCGGAACTGCTCGGCGGCGAGCGCGGCATGGCGCGCAAGGTGCACCCGAACGATGCGGTGAACCTCGGCCAATCGTCGAACGACGTCGTGCCGACCGCGATCCACGTGGCTGCGTCGCTCGCGATTGCGCAGCGCCTGTTGCCGGCGCTCGACCTGCTGCGCAGCACGCTCGACGCCAAGGCCGAGCAGTTCGCCGACCTGATCAAGATCGGCCGCACGCATCTGCAGGACGCCACTCCGGTCACGCTGGGGCAGGAGATCTCCGGCTGGGTCGCGCAGCTCGATCGTGCACACGCAGCGATCACCGCCGCGGCTCCGGGCGTGCTGAAACTGGCGATCGGCGGCACGGCGGTCGGCACCGGTCTGAACACGCACCCCCGCTTCGCGCAGCGCGTCGCCGCCGAACTGGCGGCGCGCACCGGCCTGGACTTCGAACCCGCGCCGAACCGCTTCGCCGCGCTCGCCGGCCACGAACCGGTGGTGGCCATGCACGGCGCACTGCGCGCCCTGGCGGTCGCGCTGACCAAGATCGCCAACGACGTGCGCTGGCTGGCCAGCGGCCCGCGCGCCGGACTCGGCGAGATCCGCATCCCCGAGAACGAACCGGGCAGCTCGATCATGCCGGGGAAGGTCAACCCGACGCAGTGCGAGTCGCTGACGATGCTGTGCGCCCAGGTCATGGGCAACGACGTGGCGATCGGCATCGGCGCCGCCAGCGGCGCGTTTGAACTGAACGTGTTCCAGCCGCTGATCGCGCATAACCTGCTGCAGAGTCTGCGCCTGCTGACCGACGGCATGGTCGGATTCGACCGCAACTGCGCGTCGGGCATCGAGCCCGTGCCCGAGCGGATCGCGGAGCTGCTCGAGCGTTCGCTGATGCTGGTGACGGCGCTGGCCCCGCACATCGGTTATGACCGCGCCGGGGAGATCGCGAAGAAGGCGCATCGCGAAGGCACGACGCTGCGCGAGGCGGCGCTGGCCCTGGGGCATGTCGGTGCCGAGCAGTTCGATGCGTGGGTGCGCCCGGAGGAGATGCTGGGGCCGGGTGGGGAGTGACGGGATGCAGGCGAAATAGGTTGTGGCACACGGTCTGCGCCTCATGGCGCGTTCATATGGCTTCTTGTACTGAAGCGCATCGCGTGGAGTTTGTCATGTCACTGCCTGTGAGCGACCTCGAAGCTGCGGTCCTGGAGCTCCCTCCGGAGGAAACAGGGCGCGCATCCTGGAGCGCCTGATTGCCAGCTTCGAGCCGCATTCGCCCGCGCAGCGCGCATGGTTGAACCCGGCAAGCCAGCGCCAGGCCGATGCCAAGGCGGGTAAGGTTGCGATGGTTCCCGGGGATGAAGCGTTCGCGCGCGTGCGGGTACGTCTCGGGTGAGCCATTGGCTTCATCCGGATGCGGAAGCCGAACTCGGCGATGCTGCGATGTACTGGGAGGCCTTCGCATCTATCATTTCAATTGGTTCCCGTACAGCCCCGTGTGCGAAGAGGATCGCAATCGCGGCCCTCAGATCTATGCGGTGCGCATCGCATTAACGGCACGCGACTCCGGTGGTGCGTTGAGTTCGCTGGATTAGATTCGGCGCGGCCAGCGCTCGCGCTCTCTTGAAGACAAAAGGCACACGTTCGGCTACACTTGCCGGGTGAAACCCTTCCGCTGGAATCCCGATAAGAACATCGAACTGGAGGCGGGACGCGGTCTCTCGTTCGAACAGGTCGTGGTCGCCGTAGAAGGCGGTGGGCTTCTGGACGTGCTGGAGCATCCGAACGCCAAGAAATACCCGAACCAGCGACTAATGATCGTTACCTGGGACGGCTATGCCTATTTGGTGCCCTATGTCGAGGAGTCGGACTACTTCTTCCTCGAGACCATCATCCCAAGTCGAAAGGCAACACGCGACTATCTCAAGTCTGGAGGTCCGGATGACGCAGCCTGATCCCTTTGAACTCGAAATCATCGAAGCCTATGAGACGGGCAAGCTGAGGTCAGTGGCCTCCAAGGGGGAGCTCGATCGTCTGAAGGCAGCCGCTCGAGCAACGGCCGTCAAAGATCGTCGCGTCAACATCAGATTGTCTGCAGGCGACCTGCAAGACATTCAGGCCAAGGCGCTGGCGGAGGGAATGCCGTACCAGACGCTGATTGCCAGCGTTCTTCACAAGTACGTAACGGGGCGGCTCGAAGAACGCAAGCCCACGATTTCGCCGGAAACGTCGAAGACCAGAATGTCCACGCGCCGCA
Organism: uncultured Lautropia sp.; assembly: GCA_937858875.1. Lineage (GTDB taxonomy): Bacteria > Pseudomonadota > Gammaproteobacteria > Burkholderiales > Burkholderiaceae_E > Zeimonas. The sequence continues at coordinate 7,899 of CALLYQ010000059.1, forward strand.
CGACGCGTAGCGACGCCTGACGCAGCGTTCGGCTGAAAAGCTCGCAAGGTAGCCCCGCATGAAAGTATTCCGCGGCAGCACGTTCAAGGCAGATCGCCCCTGGGGTGCCGTCGACATCGCCAACATGGACGGCATCACGACACGGTTGCACTGGACGGATCGGCCGTACGAATGGCACGTCAATGACGGCGAGGAAGTCTTCGCCGTTCTCGCCGGCCGCGTCGAGATGAAGTATCGGCAGGCGGGCGATGAGCTGAGCACGATCCTGGAGGCCGGCGACGTCTTCTATGCGGCCGCAGGTACCGAGCATGTCGCCCACCCCATCGGGGAGGCGCGGATCCTTGTCGTCGAACGTGCGGGTAGCGTCTGATCGTCAGCAAACTACCCTGACCGCCGCGATCGCCTCGTCGATCTGCGCGGTATTCACGTCGAGGTGCGTGACGGCCCTGACGCGCGAACCCATCGGCGCCATCCGCACGCCTTGCGCGAGCAGCGCCTCGCAAAACTGCGCAGGCGACTTGCCGGTACCGCCGGGGTCGAAGAAGACGATATTCGTCTCGGGCATTCCCAGCGGCAGTTCGATGCCGTCGATTGCCGCCAGCCCGTCGGCGAGTCGCCTCGCATTGGCGTGATCCTCGGCGAGTCGCTCGACATGCGCATCGAGCGCATACGAACAGGCGGCGGCCGCGATGCCGGCCTGGCGCATTGCCCCGCCGAACATGTGCTTGAAGCGGCGCGCCTCGTCGATGAAGGCGTGCGAGCCGGCCAGGACGGCACCGATCGGTGCGCCGAGGCCCTTCGTGAAATCGAGCCAGACCGAATCAGTGCCGGCGCAGAAGCGGGCCGCCGGCACGCCACTGGCGACGACGGCGTTCATCAGCCGCGCACCATCCATGTGAACGCGCAGGCCGGCTCGGTGTGCCGCGGCGCAGACCGCGTCGAGCGTATCGACCGGCCACACGGCGCCGCCGCCGACGTTGTGCGTCTGCTCGACGCACAATAGCTGGGGCTTCGGCCCCCACGGCGCGGGCAGGGCGGTCGCGCGCGCATACGCGCGCTCGAAGGCGGCCGCATCGAAGATGCCGCGCTCGCCCTCGATCGGGTCGGCGAGCACGCCGGAGACCAGCGCGGCACCGCCGCCTTCGGCGCGCAGCACGTGCGCGTCGCGTTCGGCGAACATCACCTGGCCGGCCTCGGTGTGCGTGCGCACTGCGATCAGGTTGCACATCGTTCCGCTGGGTAGGAACAGCCCCGCTTCCTTGCCGAGCAGTTCGGCGACCCGCTGCTGCAGCCGGTTCACGCTGGGATCTTCGCCGCGCTGCTCGTCGCCGACTTCGGCGGCGGCGATCGCGCGGCGCATCGCCGGTGTCGGCCGCGTCTCGGTGTCGCTGGTCAGCAGGATCATCTACATCACCGCCCCGACCGTCCACGGCACGAACTCGTCGTCGCCAATCCCGAGCGCCTCGCTCTTGCTCGCTTCGCCGCTGGCCACGCGCAGGATCGTCTCGAAGATCTCACGGCCCTTGTCCTGCACCGTGGCCGTGCCGTCGATGATCGGGCCGCAGTCGACGTCCATGTCCTCGATCATCCGCTGGTACATCGGCGTGTTCGTCGCGAGCTTGATCGACGGCGAGGGCTTGCAGCCGTAGCAGGAGCCGCGGCCGGTCGTGAAGCAGATCAGGTTCGCGCCGCCGGCGACCTGGCCGGTCGCCGACACCGGGTCGTAGCCGGGCGTGTCCATGAAGACGAAGCCCTTGGCCGTGACCGGCTCCGCGTATTCGTAGACGTCGACGAGATTCGTGGTGCCGCCCTTGGCAACGGCCCCAAGCGACTTCTCGAGGATCGTCGTCAGCCCGCCGGCCTTGTTCCCCGGTGACGGGTTGTTGTCCATGCTTCCGTCGTTGCGTGCCGTGTAGTCCTCCCACCAGCGGATCCGGCGAATCAGCTTGTCGGCGACTTCCCGCGACACGGCGCGGCGCGTGAGCAGGTGCTCGGCGCCGTAGATCTCGGGCGTCTCGGACAGAATCACCGTGCCGCCGTGCGCAACGAGCAGGTCGCAGGCCGCGCCCAGCGCCGGGTTCGCCGTGATGCCCGAATAGCCGTCGGAACCGCCGCATTGCAGCCCGATCGTGATGTGGCTGGCCGGCACGCGCTGGCGCGTCGCCTTGTCGGCTTCGGGCAGCATCGACTCGACGGCGGCGATCGCCGCCTCGACGGTCTTGCGCGTGCCGCCGACCGTCTGCATGACCAGGGGCTTCAGCAGCGAGCCTTCCTGCATCTGCTGCGCCTGGAACAGCGCGTCCATCTGGTTGGCTTCGCAGCCGAGGCCGACGATGACGACGCCGGCGAAGTTCGGATGCCGGCAGTAGCCGGCGATCGTCTGGCGCAGCAGGTCGATGCCGGCGCCGGCGCTGGCCATGCCACAGCCCGACGAGTGCGTGATCGGCACGACGCCGTCGACGTTCGGGAATGCGGCGAGCCGCTCGCGCGTGAAGTGCTGCGCGACGAACTTCGACACCGAGGCCGAGCAATTGACCGTCGAAACGACGCCGATGTAGTTGCGTGTGGCGACGCGGCCGTCGGGCCGAACGATGCCCATGAAGGTCGCCGGTTCGGCCACTGCGGGCGTCGGCTTCGCATCGATGCCGACCGCGTAGTCGCGCTCGAAGGTCTCGAAAGCCAGGTTGTGCGTATGGACGTGCTGGCCGGCGGCAATGTCCTGCGTCGCGAAGCCGATGATCTGGTTGTAGCGGCGCACCGGCTGTCCCTTCGCGATCGCGCGCACGGCCAGCTTGTGACCGGCCGGGATCGCGTCGCTGCAGCAGACGCCTTCGGCCTCGACGACGGTGCCGGCGGCGATCGGCCGGGCGGCGATGACGACATCGTCGGCGGGGCTCAGCCGCAGCGTGGGGCGACGAACGAGGGAAACTACGGTGGACACGGGAGGCTCCTGGAGTCGAATGGCTCTTGTCGAATGACTTGCAGATGAATGACGGCGACGGGGCCTGGCTGGCGCGGACAACCGCAGCCTGCGGCGACGATCGCCTATCCGGGAACGGGCAGCGGGCCCAGCCTGAGGGCATGTTCTCGCGCGACCCGCAGTCCGAATTCGGTCGCTTGCAGCGCCGGAGCCCGATCATGCGCCACCTCGAAGCCCATGCGCCAGGCGGCGATGCGCTTGCCGTAGCAGATCAGTGTGTCCAGCGACTGCATCGCGAACACGATGGCGGGCAGCAACCGCTCGTAGCGTTCGCGCGCCTCGTCCGGGCGGCCTGCCTGCAAGGCCTGGTAGATCGCGTGCTGCAGGTCGGCGTTGTCGGGCGCGACGATCATTCCCGTGCAGCCGGCCTCGAGATTCTCGAGCAGTTCGAGCCCGCCGCGGCCGTTCAGCACCGACAGCCGACCGCCAAGCCCGGCGATCGTGCGTTCGATGATCACGCTCGAAGCCTCGCCTTTGAGGATCCGGAATTCGGGGTGCCGCTCGGCGAGCCGCACGATCGCTTCGGGAGACAGCCCGAAGCCCAGATATTCCGGCGCGTTCTGGATACCGACCGGCACCGGCTGGCCGGCGATCACTTCGGAGAAGAAGGCTTCGCAGCCCGCCGCGTCGAGCGCGCCGCTGGCGGCGTCCGGCGGCGGTTGCAGGATCAGTTGCGCGGCGCCTTGCGATACCGCGTAGTCGGCCAGCGAACGCTGGGCGGCGACGGTCTTGCCGGCGATCGTCACGGCGAGCGGCGCTCGGGCGGCGAGGTCCTCGGCGGCCCACCGGATCACGTCGCGGCGCTCGTCGACCGACAGCTTGCCGACC
>CALLYQ010000060.1 GCA_937858875.1 uncultured Lautropia sp.
CGATCGAGGATGCGCAGCCGATCGACGAAGGCGAATCCAGTTCAGCCCTGCTTCGATTCCCCACCGTTGCGATCGGCGCGTCGGCCGGCGGCGTGCAGGCGCTGGTCAGGCTGTTCGGGGCGATGCCGCGGGATTCGGGCTGCGCCTTCATCGTGATGATGCACCTGGCGCCGGCGCGCGAGAGCATGCTGCCGGAGGTCATCGCGCGCGACGGCGATGAAGGTCGTAGCCGCCGCCGACGGCATGCAACTTCGCTCCAACCATGTCTACGTCTGTCCGCCGGGACAGTACACGCTCGTGCGCGAAGGGCGGCTGCGCCTCGAGCCGATCGGCGATCGTCCGCCGGCGCCGAAGGTGATCGACCGCCTGATGAGCTCGCTGGCATCCGACCAGCAGGGTCATGCGATCGGCATCGTGCTGACTGGGGTCGACCACGATGGCTCGCTCGGCGTCAAGGCGATCAAGAGCGAAGGCGGGCTGACGATCGTGCAGCTGCCGGGGTCGGCCAGCCACCCCGGCATGCCGCAGAGCGCCTTGTCCACCGGCCTCGTCGACCGGCAGCTCGAGATCGAGGACATGCCCGAGGTCATCGTCGAGTTCGCGCGTGCCGGCGAGTCCGGGCGCAGCCCCATCGATCGCGGCGACCCGTCTCCCGACGATCTGCTGCCGCGCGCGCTGGAACTCGTAAGGGTCAAGAGCGGACTGGACTTTCGCGGCTACAAGAAGCCGATGCTGCTGCGGCGCGTGCGACGGCGGATGGCGCTATGCCGGTCCGCGTCCGAAGGCGACTACCTGAAGCACCTGATGGCCACGCCGGCCGAAGTGCAGAACCTCGCGTCGGACCTGCTGATCAGCGTGACCGAATTCTTCCGCGAGCAACAGTCCTGGGTCGCTCTTTCCGAAGAGGTGCTGCCGGCGCTGCTCGATACGAAGGACATCGGCGACAGCCTGCGCGTCTGGGTACCGGGCTGCGCCACCGGCGAAGAGGCCTACTCGATGGCGATGGTGTTCCTCGAGCAGCCCCTGGTCGCGGAGCGGCGGCTTCAGCTGCAGGTATTCGCCACCGACGTCGACAAGGCCGCTTTGCAGGTCGGCCGCCAGGGCCTTTACCCGCGCACGATCGAACACAGCATCGGCGCCGAACGGCTGCAGCGCTTCTTCGTGCACCAGAACGGCGGCTACCAGGTGCGCAAGGAGCTGCGCGAAGTGCTGATGTTCGCGCCGCACAACCTGACGGCCGATCCGCCGTTCTCGCGGCTCGATCTGATCAGTTGTCGCAACCTGCTGATCTACATGGGCCCGCAGCTTCAGCGCCGGGTGCTGAAGATGTTCAATTTCGCGCTTAACCCCGACGGCATCCTGACGCTGGGCAAGTCGGAAACGGCCGGCACACCCGGCGAACTGTTCGTGCCGATCTCGCAGCGTGCACGGATCTTTCGCCGGATCGGCCCGACGCGCGTGGCCCCGATCCAGCTCCCGCTGCTTCCGTTCGAGCGGCCCGACGACACGCGAACCCGACTACGGGCGGCTGATGCGCGACGCGCTGCTCGAGCGGCGCATCGCCGCGGCCGTGCTGGCCGATCGCGACGGCCGCGTGCTGTATTTCTACGGCAACATGCAGCCCTACCTCGGCCCGACCGAAGGGGCGCCGACCAGCGACCTGTTCGCGCTGCTCAGCAGCGAGCTTCGTACGCGCCTGGCCACGCTACTGCGCCGCGCCGCTACCGATCTGCGCGCCGAGGGCGTCGCCACGATTCACCACGAAAACGGCGACACCGACACGACGGTGCAGCTGATCGTGTCGAGGGTGCCCAGCGGGCCCCACGAGATCTATCTGGTGACCTTCGCCCCGTTCAGCGTTCCGGACGAACCGCCGCGCGAAGAGTCCGGCGGCGGCGATCGGGGCCGGGCGCTGGGCGCGCTGCAGGACGAGCTGCGCAATACCCGGCGCGAGCTTCGCGGCACCATCGAACAGCTCGAATCGGCGAACGAGGAGCTGACCACGCTGAACTCGCAGCTTCACGAAAAGGTCAGCGAACTCGAGCGCACGAACGACGACCTGAACAACCTGCTCAGCAGCACGCACATCCCGACGCTGTTCCTCGACCGGAATCTGCGGATCAAGCGCTTCACGCCCGCGGCAACGCGCCTGTTCCGGCTGATTCCCGGCGACGTCGACCGGCCGCTGACCGACCTCGCCAGTGTCAGCGACCTGCCCTCGCTGGTCGAGGACGCGCGGCGCGTGCTCGAGACGCTGGTGCCGATCGAGCGCGAAACGCATACGGCCGACGGCGAATCGTTCCTGCGCCGCACCCTGACCTACCGCACGCGCGACGACCGGATCGAAGGCGTGGTCGTCACGTTCACCGACATCAGCGAGCTGCGCGCAGCCGCACAGGAGCTGCGCCGCTACGGCGCGGTCATGCAGGGTTCGAACGATGCGGTGATCGTCCTCGACCCCGGTGGCCGCATCCTCGCCTGGAATCGCGGCGCGCGCGCGATCTACGGGCGCAGCGCCGAGGAAGTCCTGCATACCGACCTGGCGACGCTGCTGCCGGCCGGCGCACGCGACGAATTCCGCGAGCACATGGCGCGCGCGCTGGCCGGCGAGCGCATCCTCGGCGCCGAGGTTCGCCGCTGCACGAAAGACGGCTTCGAGATCGACGTCTCCGCGACCTTCTCGCTGGTCCCCAGCGACGGGAAGGCGCTACCCAGCGTCGCGCTGACCGAACGCGACGTCTCCCAGCGCAAGCAGGCCGAGACCCGGCTGCGGGAGAGCGAGCTGCGCTTCCGGACGATGGCCGACGATGCACCGGTGCTGATCTGGACCGCAGGCCGCGACGGCTCGCTCGAGTTCGTCAACCGCGAATTCGCGCAGTTCGTCGGGCGGCCCGAGACCGAGCTGCTGGGATCGCGGCTGGCCGCGCTGCTGCACCATGACGACCGCGAGCGCACGGCATTGCTGGCACCCGACGCCGGTGCATCGAGCGAGCGCTTCGATTCGCTGGCACGCCTGCAGACGGCCGACGGCCAGTGGCGCTGGATGAAGATCACCGCGCACCGGCGCCTCGACGATGGCGGCTGGGTCGGTTCGCTGATCGACGTCAGCGACCAGGTCGAGTCGGAACACACGCTGCGCGCCGCCGACCAGCGCAAGGACGAGTTCCTGGCGATGCTCGGCCACGAATTGCGCAACCCGCTGGTGCCGATCCGCAACGCCGCCGAGGTGCTGAACCGGATCGCCGACGTCAGCGACAGCCGCATCGGCTGGGTCCGCGACACGCTGATACGCCAGGTCGCTCATGTGACCAGGCTCGTCGACGACCTGCTCGACATCTCGGCCGTCACGCGCGGCTCGATGAAGCTGCACGTGGAGCCGGTCGACCTGCGCTTCCTTGCCGAGCGCGCCTGCGCAGCGATGAGTTCCGTCTTCGAGAGCAAGCGCCATCGCTTCGACTGCACGCTGCCCGACGCGCCGCTGTGGATCCAGGGCGATTCGGTGCGGCTGACCCAGGTCTTCGAGAACCTGCTGTCGAACGCGGCCAAGTACACCGACGAAGGCGGACGCATCGAGATGCGCCTGGCCCGCGAGGGCGACGAGGCAGTGCTGTCGGTAAGCGACAACGGGCTCGGGATCGACCCGTCGATGCTGGGCCGCGTGTTCGAACTCTTCGTCCAGGACGAGCGGGCGATCGACCGCTCGGAAGGCGGGCTCGGGGTCGGGCTGGCGCTCGTTCGCCACTTCGTCGAACTGCACAACGGCAGGATCGAGGCGCGCAGCGAAGGCATCGGCAAGGGTTCCGAGATGACGGTTCGGCTGCCTTTGATCGCCTCCGTCCCGGCGTTGGTCGAAGCATCGTCGGAACGCCCGGCGTCGACCGGCAAGGGACGCATCCTGATCGTCGACGACGACCGCGACGTCGGCGACAGCTTGCGCGTGCTGCTGCAGGTCTACGGATTCGAAGCCGAGCACGCGGCCAACCTGCATGCTGCGCTCGAAGCGGCGCGCCGCTTCAAGCCGCAGCTCGCGCTGATCGACCTCGCGATGCCCGGCGCCGACGGCATCGAGGTGCTCAAGCGATTGCGCCTGCTGCCGGAAATGAACGGCGCGCACTATCTGTCGCTGAGCGGCTTCGGCTCGCCGAAGGACTTCGCCCGCAGCTCGCGTGCGGGTTTTGCGCATCACCTGGTCAAGCCGGTCGATCCGATGAAGCTGATCGAGCTTTGCGGCACGCTGATCGAGCGACCATGACAGGCGACCGGCCATCACGGGCAACCGAACCATGACCCAGGCCCGCGCAGGACCGCCAGGCGCCGCTGTGCACAAGCTCCACATCGTCGCGGTCGGTGCATCGGTCGGCGGCGTCGAAGCGCTGACGCGCCTCGCGTCCCGTCTGCCCGGCGACTTTCCCGGCGTGATCCTCGTCGTGCTGCACGTCGGCGCGTATCCGAGCATGCTTCCGTCGCTGCTGTCCGAGGCCGGCCCGCTGCCCGCCGTGCACGCATCCGACGGGCAGCCGCTGGAGCCGGGCCGAATCTACATCGCGCCCCCCGATCATCACTTGCTCGTCGACGGCGAATACGCGCGCCTGTCGCGCGGACCGAAGGAGCACCACACGCGCCCGGCCGCGGATACGCTGTTTCGCTCGGTGGCACTGGCTTGCGGCCCGCGGGTCGTCGGCGTCATGCTGACCGGCCAGCTCGACGACGGCACGGCGGGCTTGCAGGCGATCAAGGCCTGCGGCGGGCTGTCGATCGTCCAGGACCCGCGCGAGGCGCCGGCGCCGAGCATGCCGCTGAGCGCGCTCGAATACGTCGACGTCGACCATTGCCTGCCGATCGACGCGATCGCAGCGATGATGGTCACGCTGGCGCACGAGCCCGCACCCGCGGCCGCGCCGCCGCCACCGCGCGAACTGGAACGCGAACACGAGCTGACGACCACGGGCCAGATTGCCATGGACGAAATCGAGGAGATCGGCCAACCGAGCAAATTGTCCTGCCCCGACTGCGGTGGCGTGCTGTGGTCGATCAAGGATTCGCAGCCGCCGCGCTACCGTTGCCACACCGGCCACGGCTTCACGCAGCGCTCGCTCGGCAATGCCATGGACGATACGGTCGACGCTGCGCGAGAAGGCCGAGCTGCTGCGCGGCAGCGCAGACGCCTCCCGCGCCGCCGAAGCCGACGACGACGCCGAGACGCTGGAAGCCCAGGCCGACAATTACGAACGGCACGCAGAGATGCTGCGCGGACTGGCCGATCAGGCGGCCGGGCAGCGGGAGTCCTAGGAGGCTGTCACTAGCCGGCGGCTACACTCGGCGCGAGTTCGGCCCTGCGCGCGGCGCGCTGCACGAACAGGCGCGCCAGCGGGCTGCGCGGGCGCATCGCAAGCCGTTCGTTGGACAGCGCCGTCGCCAGTGCGGTGTCGTCGGCGCGCAGCGCCGCCTCGATCAGCGTCAGGTCGATCACGTCGCGCTGTGCATGGCTGCCGCCGAACCGATGCGCGTGGCCTCGAATCGAGCGCAGCAGACGCACCGTCTCGGCGTAGTTGCCGTCGCCGAAGGCCTGGAAGGCCAGGCACGCGGGCATGCCGACGTCTCGCGTGAAAGCCTGGTTGTCGCCACCCGCTGTGAAGCCTGCGTTGCCGCCCCCTGTTTCGACCACCGCTCGCTGGGCCTCGAGCACCTGCCGTTGCGCGTCGCGGCGTTCGCTGCCGACGAAGGCCATCATCGCGTGCAGGTCGTTGAATGCATAGCTGCCGGCGCCGGCGATCGGCGTCCAGCCGTCGGCGACCGTCTGCCAGCGATCGCCGATCTCGACGCCGCGCAGCGACAGTCGCCACAGCATCGAGCTGGCGTCGATCAAGTCGAGCACGACCGCCGAACGCGCGCCGTGGATCGGGCCGTCGAACAGGCACAGTGCTTCGT
>CALLYQ010000061.1 GCA_937858875.1 uncultured Lautropia sp.
GGTGCCGCGCCGGAACGCTCGGCAACTGATGATCTCGGTCACCGTCGACCGGCTGTTCGGGCCGGTGATCGTATTCGGCGAAGGCGGCCGGGCGGCCGAAGTCGTGCGCGAGCACGCGATCGGCCTGCCGCCGCTGAACCTGCCGCTGGCGCGCGAAATGGTCGGCCGCACGCGGATCGGCGGCCTGATGCAGGCGCACGGCAATCGTCCGGCGGCCGACATCGAGGCGGTCTGCCTGACGCTGGTCAAGGTGTCGCAGCTCATCGTCGACATCCCGGAGATCGTCGAGATCACGATCAATCCGCTGTTCGCGGCCGAAGGCGGCGTGGTCTGCATCGACGCGCGGATGCGGGTCGAGCGCAGGAAGGAGACCACGGGCCGGCTGGCCATCCGCCCCTATCCGAAGGCGCTGGAGCAGACGGCAGGGATGCGCGACAGACGGAAGGTCCTGCTGCGGCCGATCCGGCCGGAGGACGAACCTGCGCATCACGCGCTCATCGCTCGCATGACGCCGGAAGACCTGCGGATGCGCTTCTTCAATCCGGTCAAGCAGTTGCAGCATGCGCAGATGGCGCGACTCACGCAGGTCGACTACGACCGCGAGATGGCTTTCATCGCGACGGCACCCGACGAAAGCGGTCAGCCCGAAACGCTCGGGGTCGTGCGCGCCGCGGTCGACCCCGACAATCAAACCGCCGAGTTCGCGATCCTTGTGCGCTCCGATCTGAAAGGGCAGGGGTTGGGGCGACTGCTGATGGAAAAGATCGTCGACTATTGCCGCAGCCGCGGCACCGGCGAGATCGAAGGCACGATCATCGAGTCCAACCAGGCAATGATCGCGCTGGCGCGGCGACTGGGCTTCCGGATCGAGCGTGGACCGGAAGCCGAGACCGTGGTAGCGCGTTTACCGTTGCGGTGATGGCTCCGTCGGTATAAATCGATTCGTCAGTGCTTCGCGTTTTCCCGGTTGAAGCCGGGGTTCGGAGCCCCCGTCGCGGGCGTGCCCGGACCGCAGGGCGCCTGCCATTCGCGCAGTGTCTGCGCGAGCACCGTCTGGCCATCGGCTTCGGCGCGGCGAATCAGCGCGAACACGTTGTCGTCGTTCACGCGTTCATGGCCTAGCCCTTTGACCAGGGCGCGATAGATCTCTTCGATTTCCTGCGCGCGGGGCGCGTCGTTCGGGTCCGGCATGGTGGTCGCTCTCCGTTTCTATGTCGGTATCGGGAAGCCGATATCGAGAACGAGAGCACGCGGCGGGCCCGCCGGTGGCGATCGTGGCGGTGGCGATCGCGGCGATGGTGGCAGTGGGTGGCGGTAACGTTGGCGTTGGCGTTGGCGTTGGCGTTGGCGTTGGCGTTGGCGGCGGCGGTGGCGGCGGCGGCGAGCGGCTCGAATGCGCCGCTCGCTCTGTCACGCCTGTTGCTGCTGTGGAGTCACTTACTTGCCGGCGTCCTTCACGACCTCTTTCGCATCGCCGACGGTCTTCTGCACCTTGCCCTCGCCTTGCTTCGCAAGACCCTTGGCCTGCTGTTCCTCGCTGCCGATGGCTTCGCCGGTCTTTTGCTGCACCTTGCCGGCTGCATCCTTGACGGCGCCTTTGACTTGATCCTTGTTCATGACTGAGCTCCTGTTCGAGTTGCCTGGGTAACGGACCCAGAAGTGGGCCGCTGGCCGGCGAGGCCGGCGCAATTGCGGTGCCCGCGCTCGCTCAGTGCTTTCGCAGCGAAAGCACCGCCCGCGCTTCACCGACTCGCAGCCTCCGCACGTTCAGGGTCTGCGGCCGGGCGCAGGAGACCAGCGTATCGCGGTGGGCCTCGCCGAGCCGGCCGAGCGCGTCGAGGACGCCGATCGTGGCGACAGTGGACGCCCGCCGTGCTCGCCCTGGCCGGGCAGACCGCCGCGTCTGGTTTCGACGAGGATCGTGGACATGGCTTGCGTCATCGACGCGCAGCGCGAATCGCGTCGACCGACTCCGGATTGACCAGCGTGCTGAGGTCGCCGGCGTCTTCGCCGAGCCAGGCTGCACGCACGACACGGCGCATCAGCTTCGAACTGCGGGTGCGCGGCAGGTCGGGAACGAAGACCACCTCGGCGGGCCGGAATGCGCCCCCGAGCCCCGCGACCACGGCGGTCGACAGCCTGTCGGCCGCGGCATCCTGTTCGATGCCCGGTCGCGGAACGCAGATGCAAACCACAGCCGTGCCCTTGATCGGATCGGGCGTCCCGATCGCAACCGCGTCGAGCACCAGCCCGGTGCCCATGAGCAGCGCCTCGATTTCCGAGGGCCCCGTGCGCTTGCCGGCGATCTTCAGCGTGTCGTCGGAGCGCCCGTGTACGTACCACATGCCGTCGGCGTCGCGGCTCGCAAAGTCGCCATGCACCCAGAGCTCGGGCAGGCGCGACCAGTAGCTTTCGAGGT
>CALLYQ010000062.1 GCA_937858875.1 uncultured Lautropia sp.
GATGTGCTGTTCGTCGAGGCCGCGGCGATGTCCGGATCGGGATCCGGCAAACTCGTGCTCACCGGCCAGCTCGGCGACGTGATGCGCGAGAGCGCGCAGGCCGCGCTGAGCCTCGTCAAGAACCGTGCCGCATCGCTGGACATCGACGACGAAGTCTTCGAGAAGTCCGACATCCACGTTCACGTGCCGGCCGGCGCCACACCGAAAGACGGACCGAGCGCCGGCGTCGCGATGTTCACGGCGCTGGTGTCGCTGCTGACCGATCGAACGGTGCGCAGCGACACGGCGATGACCGGCGAGATCAGCCTGCGCGGCCTGGTGCTGCCGGTCGGCGGCATCAAGGAGAAGGTCGTCGCGGCGGCCAGCGCCGGCATCACGCGCGTGATGCTGCCGGCGCGCAATCGCCGCGACTTCGACGACATTCCGGAGAAGGCGCGCGAGAAGCTCGAGTTCGTCTGGCTCGAAAAGGTCGACGACGCGATCGAGGCGGCGCTGGCGCCGCCGTCGCGGCCGTCTGCGGCGGAATCGACATCGTCATCGACCTCGGCCGGGAATTGATCTTCCCGGTACCGATGGGCACGTCCCTTGCCTGCGGAGCGTGACACCCGATCCCCGATCGCGTGCCTTTCTCCTCAACTCGACAAGGAACGAAAAATGAACCGAAGCCTGCATGCGCTTTCCGTTGCCATGCTGACCTCACTGCTGGGCTTTGCCGGCCCGTCGCTGGCAACCAGCGACGCTGCGGAGGCGTCGATCGAGCGCGCCGAAGCGCGCTACGAAGCGGCCAAGGAAGCTTGCGAGCCGTTGCGCGGCAACGAACAGGACGTCTGCGAGGAGAAGGCCAAGGCCGAGTACGAGAAGGCCAAGGCCGACATCCAGGCCCGGGACAAGGGCACCGCGAAGGCGCAGCGTAGCGCCGATGCCGACAAGGCCAAGGCGGACTACGATCTCGCGATGGAGAAGTGCGAGTCGCTGAAGGGCCAGCAGCACGACGCCTGCGAGGCCGAGGCCAAAGCCGTCTACGAGCGTGCTCGCGCGACGATCGGACGCTGACCGCCGAAGACCGGCGATCACACGCCGCAGGCTGATTGCGGCGTCCGGTCTTCCGTTGTTCCTGCCTGCGCTGTCCGCCTCAGGCGAGGCAGCGCAGGCCGCTTCTTCGACTTGCGCCGGGCTGCCGGTACTCGACGAACGGGAAACGCGGTTCGGCCGCCTTGCCGTCGTCGAACGCGGACGCCGACGCTACCTTGCCTACTGCGCAGCCGGACAGTTCGTCTATCAATCGGCGATCGACCTCGACCGGCCGCACGAACTCGCCGCGCGATACATGCGCCTGATGATGCTCGGCCTGGTCTACGCCGAGCCCTGCGACCGCATCGTGCAGATCGGCATCGGTGCCGGCAACATGGCCGGCTACATGATCCGCAACTTTCCCGAGGTCGTCGTCCACGCGATCGACATCGATCCGCATGCCGTCGAACTCGGCATGCGCTGGTTCGGGCTCGAACGGAATCCTCGATTGAAGCTCGAGATTGCCGACGGCGTCGCCTGGCTCGAGGCGGCCAGGGGCCCGTTCGACGCGGTGATGCTCGACGCCTACGACGACGACTCGATCCCGCCGCCACTCCGGTCACCCGACTTCTTCGCGCTCGTCGCCTCGCGGCTGTCGCCGCAGGGCGTGGCGATGCAGAACCTCTACTTGCCTGCCGCCGACCCGAAGCGCTTCGTCGCCTCGCTGCGCTCGGCCTTCGATCAGGTCGACGTCTTCCTGAGCGGCAGCAGCGCGGTGCTGGCCGCTTACCAGGGGCGCGCGCGGCGACGCGAGGCGCTCGTGGCACGAGCGAGGGCGCTCGACGAATCGCTGCGTCCGCCTCATTCGCTGCTTGCGGCTCTCGACTATCGCGCTCGGGCGCTCTGAACGGGGCACAATGCGCGCAGGCATCCGGCCGAGGCATCCGGAACCAGAATGGGTGGGCGACAAGCAACCAGGAGACCAGGCAATGAAGGCAACAGACATCATGACCGTCGACGTCATCACGGCGTCGCCCGATGACAGCGTGCAGTCATTGGTCGAGGCGATGCTCGAAAATCGGATCAGCGCATTGCCGGTCGTCGACGCGGAGGGCCGTGTGCTGGGCATCGTCAGCGAGGGCGACCTGATGAACCGCCCGGAGACCCAGACCAGGCACAAATCGCGCTCGTGGTGGCTGCACCTGCTGGCCGGGCCGGCGGAGCAGGCGAACGATTTCCTGAAGATCTACGGCAGCAAGGCGAGCGATGTGATGACGGCCGCGCCGGTCACGGCGACCGAGGACGAAACGCCAGCCGAGATCGCGCAGAAACTCGAACGGCACCGGATCAAGCGCGTGCCGATCGTTCGCGACGGCAAGCTCGTAGGCATCGTCAGCCGGGCCAACCTGCTGCGCAGCTTCGGCCAGTTTGCACAGCAGCACCGGCCGGCGGTCGACGCGGCGACGACCCGCGAGGCGATCATGGACCGCCTCAACGGCGCCGGCATCCGCTCGAACTGGGTCAACGTGATCGTGACCGCCGACGCGATCGAGCTGTGGGGCGCCGTCGAGATCCAGGCGCAGGTCGATGCAGCGGCCGCCGCGGCGCGCAGCGTGGATTCGTCGCGCCGGATCGTCAATTATCTGGCGGTCATGGACCGCCAGGCGATCGCCGGGTACGGCGGCGTCTAGCAGGCTGTCGGACCATGACCAGTCCGACAGCCTGCCAGGAGGCTGGCGGACAGCCGCCTGCCTCTGTCGGCGTTCAGCCTTTCTTCGTCTTGCCTGCGGCGCCGGCCTGCGCGGTGAACTGCCGTGCCGCCGTCTGCATCTGGTCGTAGGCCTCGCGCGCGGCGTTCATGCTCTGCGTGATGAAGTCGACGGCGCCGGTCGAACCCGGAGGCGCGTTCTTCGCCAGCGACTCGATCGCCGCGGCCAGTTGCGCATTGCTCTCGGCGATCTGCTCTTCGACCATCGCACCGAGCTCGCTGCCCGTTTCCTTCGAAATCGCGTAAACGGCGTTCGCGTAGGCGGCGAACTTGTCGGGCGACAGCCTGGCGAAGCTCGTGGCGAGCTCGGCGAGCGTTTTCGCGTCGCGTGCGCTGAGCAGCGCGTTGATCTGATCGGTCGATTCCTCGAGTGCGGCTCTGGCGGTCTGCATGTTCAGCGCGGCGAGCTTCTGGAAGCCGTCCAGCGTCTTGGATGCAGCGGCACCCGAGGCCTCGACTTGTGACTTCAGCAGGTCTTCCGGGCTCTTCTTGGCCATGGCGATGCTCCGTGTCGTGCGGGTTGGCGAAGTCGCTCGTCGCAGCGCGGGATCTGGCGGCCGCGCCTGACTTGCTGCCATCGTCGCCGCAGCGCGGCGGATCGTCAAGGAGGGAGGGGAAAGGGAAGGGGGAAGGGAGAAGGGAGAAGGGAGAAGGGGCTCGCGTTCAGACGCCTAGGTGGCGGTGCAGGGTAGGGGTGTCGGCGACGAGTTTCTGTGACTCGCCTTGGAGGACGATGCGGCCCTTCTCCAGAACGATGCCCTGGTCGGTGTTGGCGAGTACCGCCCGGTAATTGCGGTCGACCACCAGCGAGGCGATGCCGCTGGCGCGGATCTCGCCGATCGTGCGCCAGATCTCGGCGACGATCAGCGGCGCCAGGCCTTCGGTGGCCTCGTCGAGGATGATCAGGTCGGGGTTCGTCATCAGCGCGCGGCTGATCGACAGCATCTGCTGTTCGCCGCCCGACAGCTGGCCGCCGCCGTGCGTGAGCCGTTCGGCTAGGCGCGGGAAGGTCTGCATGACGCGATCGAAGGTCCAGTCGCGCTGGCTGCGTACGCCGGCTCGGGCGGCCATCACCAGGTTGTCGCGCACGGAAAGATTCGGGAAGATGCCGCGGCCTTCGGGCACGTAGCCGATGCCCAGGCGCACGATGCGTTCGGTCGGCGCACGCGTCATGTCGCGGCCGGCAACCTGAACCGTGCCGCCGCTGGCGCGCACGAGGCCCAGCAGCGTGCGGATCAGCGTCGTCTTGCCCATGCCGTTGCGACCGAGCAGTCCGACCGCCTGGCCGCGGCCGATCGCGAAGCTGACGCCATGAAGGATGTGGCTCTGCCCGTAGTGGGCGTGCAGTTCGCGGGCTTCGATCAGCGAGTCTTGCATCGTCTTCAGCCCAGGTAGGCGACCTGGACTTCGTGGTTGTCGCGGATCGCCGCCGGCGTGTCGCTGGCGATCACGCGGCCGTTGACCATCACGGTGATCCGGTCGGCGACGCGGAACACGGCGTCCATGTCGTGCTCGACCAGCATGATCGCGTGGCCGGGCACCAGTTCGCGCAGCAGCGCGAGCATGCGCTCGGTTTCCTCGGCGCCCATGCCGGCCAGCGGTTCGTCGAGCAGCAGCACCTGCGGTCGGGTCGCCAGGCACATCGCGATCTCGAGTTGACGCTTCTGGCCGTGTGACAGCATGCCGGCAGTGCGTCCGGCGACGTCGGCCAGGCCGGCTTTCTCGACGGCGCGCTGCGCCGCCTCGGTGCTGAAGCGGCAAGCGCTGGCCGGCGTCAACCAGTCGAGCGGACGCGGCTGATGCGCCTGCGCGCTGAGCCGGCAGTTCTCGAAGACGCTGAACTCGGGAAAGATCGTGTTGCGCTGGTAGCTGCGACCCAGGCCGGCGCGGGCGCGCCGCGGTTGCGTCCAGCCGGTGACGTCCTGTCCGAGCAATTCGACGGTGCCGGCGCTGATCGAGAGCTCGCCCGACAGCAGGTTGATCAGCGTGGACTTGCCGGCGCCGTTCGTGCCGATGACCGCATGCAGGCTGCCTCGCTCGAGCGTCAGCGAAACCTCGTCGACGGCGCGCAGCCCGCCGAAATGCTTGCAGACACCGCGTGCGCCGAGCAGCGTTTCACTGGCGCCGGCGCCGGCACCAGCTGAATGGAGAGCCGCGCTCATCGCTGCGCTCCGCGCTCGAGCAGGCCGATCAGGCCCCGCGGCATGAACGCGACGAAGGCGATGATCGTCAGGCCGAGCCACAGCTGCCAGTGTTGCGCGTAGCTGCCGAGCAGCTGCTCGGACTGGAACAGCTCCTTGAGCAGCGTGAAGGCAACGGCGCCCAGCA
>CALLYQ010000063.1 GCA_937858875.1 uncultured Lautropia sp.
GCGCGGCCAGCCGCGGCACGAGCCGAGCGGGAAAGGAGCCGGAACGAGCCGGAAGCGACGATTTCATGGCGCGATGGTAGGTTCTATTACACTGCCGAGCAAGGTTACCCGAGACGCCGCGAACGCAGGATCGATGCCCGAGTTGCCCGAGGTCGAAGTGGTGCGGCGCGGCTTGCAGACGCGGCTGTCCGATGGCGTGGTCCGCGGCGCGACCGTGCGCGAGCCGCGTCTGCGCTGGCCCGTGCCCGCGGGGCTCGGCGAGTTGCTGGTCGGGCGCCGTCTCGGCGAGGTCGGCAGGCGCGGCAAGTACCTGCTGTTCGAGCTCGATGGCGGCACGCTGATCGTTCACCTCGGCATGTCGGGGCGCTTGCGCATTTTCGAAACGCCGCCACCGCCGGCGCGCCACGACCACGTCGACATCGATTTCGGCAGCGCGCTGCTGCGATACCACGACCCGCGCCGCTTCGGGGCCGTGCTCTGGCACGGCGAGGCCGACGGGCCGATCGCCGCTCATCGGCTGCTGGCCGGTCTGGGCATCGAGCCGTTTTCGCCGCAGTTCGACGGCGCGATGCTCCATCGCGCGACGCGCGGACGCGGCATGGCGATCAAACAGTTGCTGCTGGCCGGCACGGTGGTCGTCGGGGTCGGCAACATCTATGCGTCGGAGAGCCTGTTCCGAGCCGGCATCCGCCCGTCGACGCCGGCGCACCGGATCGGGCTCGCCCGCTACGAGCGGCTCGCGCAGGCGATCCGCGAGACGCTGGCCGAGGCGATCGGCCGCGGCGGCAGCACGCTGCGCGATTTCGTCGACAGCGACGGACTGGGCGGCTATTTCCAGAACTACTGCTACGTCTACGATCGCGAAGGCCAGCCCTGCCGGGTCTGCGGCACGGCGATTCAGCGGCGGCACGACCAGCAACGCTCGACGTTCTGGTGCCCACGATGCCAGCGTTGACGATGTCAGGCGCGACTCGGCGGGAGATCGGCTGATGGACGGTCTGGCCTCGCAGATGACGCAGCATGCCGGCTGGCGCAGCGCCGTCCTGGCTGCGCTCGGCGTCTACGAGCAGCGGCTCGCCGCGGCGGGGCTGTGCGACGAGCGCGCGCAGCATCGACTCGCGCGGCTGCGGGCGAGGCTCGCCGACGACCGGCTGACGGTGGCCTTCGTGGCCGAGTTCTCGCGCGGCAAGTCGGAGCTGATCAACGCGATCTTCTTCGCGGACACCGGTCGGCGCATCGTGCCGTCGACCGCAGGCCGCACGACGATGTGCCCGACCGAACTGTTGCACGACCCGCATCAGCCTCCCTCGATACGGCTGCTGCCGATCGAGACGCGGCTGCACGACACGCCGGTGGCGGCGCTGCGCGAGGATCCGGCGGCCTGGCACGAACTGCGATTCGATGCCGGCGATGCCGAGGCGCTGGCGCGCGCGCTCGACAGCGTGCGCGAGACGATCCGGGTGCCGGCGCCGCAGGCGGCGGCCATGGGTTTCGATCCGGACGAGCAGATCGAGGCCGGCGCCGACGAAGGCCTGGCCGAAGTGCCGCGCTGGCGGCATGCCATCGTCAACTATCCGCACCCGCTGCTGTCGCAGGGGCTGGTCGTCGTCGACACCCCCGGGCTCAATGCGCTGGGGGCGGAACCCGAGCTGACGCTGCGGCTGATTCCGGAGGCCGATGCCGTCCTGTTCGTGCTGGCAGCCGATACCGGCGTCACTCGCACCGACGCGGAGACCTGGAACCGCTACATCGCACCCAGTCACGACCGCGGCCGCTTCGTCGTGCTGAACAAGATCGACGGCCTCTGGGACGGCGTGCGAGACGAACTTGCGATCGAACTGGAGATCGCCGGGCAGGTCGGCAGCGTGGCGGGCGTGTTGCAATTGCCGCCCGAGCAGGTCTATCCGGTATCGGCGCAGAAGGCGCTCGTCGCGCGGCTCGCCGGCGACGCTGCGCTGCTGCGCTGGCCCACGAGCTGCTTCCTCAGCGCCGCGCGATCGCGCGCGAGCAACTGCGTCGCGAGCTCGACGAGCTGCAGCGTCGCACGATGCCGGCGATCGACGCCCGGCGCCGCGCGCAACTCGAGCAGAAACTGGAGCTCGCCTCGCTGCGCGGGCGCAAGCACGAGTCCGTCGCGCTGATGTCGGCGCGCGTCGAACGCGAGCGCCGCGAGTTCTCGGGTGCGCTGCGCCAGCTGCAGGCCGTGCGCAGCGTGGCCGCGCGTCATGCGCAGTCG
>CALLYQ010000064.1 GCA_937858875.1 uncultured Lautropia sp.
GAACTCGCAGCGCAGCGGCTGGCCACGCTCGAACGGGGGCTCGTGGCCGCGATGCGCGATCGATGCGAGCGGGCCGGGCAGCGCCTTGGCGCCGTGGCCGGCGCGCTCGAACTGGTCAGCCCGCAGGCGGTGCTCGAACGCGGGTACGCGATCGTCGGCGATACGCAAGGCCGGGTGTTGCGCGACGCTTCGCAGGCCGTCGTCGGTCAGGCGCTGAGGATCCGGCTCGCCGCTGGCGCGCTCGAGGCCGAGGTGACCGCGACGCGAGCGGAGCCGACGCGCGCCGATCCGTAATCCGTACGGCCTGCCGGGTCGCAACGTGCGAGTCGTCGGGTCCCGGCCGGTTTCGGCCTAGAATCGATGCTTCGCCGGTGTCCGGCACGTTGCCAGCCCGCTCCGTCGCACTCTCACAAGGACAAGACCATGGAACACAAGCTGCCTCCGCTTCCGTACGCTACCGATGCGCTCGAGCCGCACATGTCGAAGGAGACCTTCGAGTACCACTACGGCAAGCACCACCAGGCCTACGTCACGAACCTGAACAACCTGATCAAGGGCACCGAGTTCGAGAACGCGTCGCTCGAGGACATCGTCCGCAAGTCGCAGGGCGGCATCTTCAACAACGCGGCCCAAGTCTGGAACCACACGTTCTTCTGGAACTGTATGAAGCCCAACGGCGGCGGCAAGCCCTCGGGCGCGCTGGCCAAGGCGATCGACGCCAAGTGGGGCTCGTTCGACGGCTTCAAGGAAGCGTTCAGCAAGAGCGCGGTCGGCAACTTCGGCTCGGGCTGGACCTGGCTGGTAGGCAAGGGCGACGGCAGCGTCGACATCGCCAACACCAGCAATGCAGCCACGCCGCTGACGGGCAGCGACAAGCCGCTGCTGACGATCGACGTCTGGGAACATGCGTACTACATCGATCACCGCAATGCGCGGCCGAAGTTCGTCGAGACCTTCCTGAACAGCCTGGTCAATTGGGAATTCGCCGAAAAGAACCTCGGCTGAACGCCGTTTCGGCTCGAAGCCGCGACGGTGGCGCGGCGGTGGCGACAGTCGCCACCGCGCCGGAGCAGACAAGGAGAAGAAGATGGGCCTGATCTGGAGCGCGATCGTCGGTCTCGTCGTAGGCGCCGTGGCGAAGTTCTTCATGCCCGGCGAGCAGGGCGGCGGCATCATCGTCACGATGATCCTCGGCATCCTCGGCTCGGTCGTCGCCACCTGGATCGGGCAGGCGGTCGGCCTTTATCCGCCGGGCGCGAGCGCCGGCTTCATCGCCTCGGTGCTCGGCGCGATCCTGCTGCTCTGGGTCTACGGGCTCGTCAGGAAGAAGAGCTGAGCCCGGCCGGCTGAGGGCGAGGCTCCACCTCTCGCCTCAGCCGCCGAACAGCTGCTTGTTCAGCAGTTTCGAGCCGGGTTGGATGCCGCGCTTGGCGAACCAGCCCTGCTCCATTTCAAGCGCGTGGCGCACGGCCCGCAGCGGGCAATGACTGGCCTCGCTGTGCGGCTGCATGTCGACGATGTTGACGATCGTGCCGTCGTCGTCGAGAAAGGCGATCGACAGCGGGATCAGCGTGTTGCGCATCCAGAAGCAGTGACCGGCCTTTTCCGGGAACACGAACAGCATCCCGTGGTTCGGCTCCAGCGATGTCCGGAACATCAGCCCGGTAGCCCGTTCCTGCGGCGACGACGCAATCTCGGCGCGGATCAGATGGATGCCCGATTGCAACGTGGCGATCGGCAGCGTCTGCTGGGGCTGCGTCCGTGCAAGGGCAGCCGGCGGATGTCCGGGGCCGGCCAGCGCAGCCGCCAGCAGCAAGGCGCCCGCCATGCCCCGGCGCGCTCGGCGGAAAGACGCGCGGAAAGTATCGATCGT
Source organism: uncultured Lautropia sp. (assembly GCA_937858875.1). Taxonomy (GTDB): domain Bacteria; phylum Pseudomonadota; class Gammaproteobacteria; order Burkholderiales; family Burkholderiaceae_E; genus Zeimonas. The sequence goes on from CALLYQ010000064.1 coordinate 1,874, forward strand.
CTGGGATGCGTTCATCGGTCGGCTCGGCTGATCTCGCCCGATCATGCCGGATCGCCCGCAGCGCGTCGAATGAGTGCGCAAGCCATCCGGCATAATCGAAGGCTGTCCATCAGAGAGGAAACCTGCATATGTACCAGCACATCAAAGTCCCTTCGGCCGGTGAGAAGATCAAGGTCAATGCCGACTTTTCGCTGCAGGTTCCCGACAATCCGATCATTCCGTACATCGAGGGCGACGGCACCGGCTTCGACATCACGCCGGTGATGATCAAGGTCGTCGACGCCGCGGTGGCCAAGGCCTATGCCGGCAAGCGCAAGATCCACTGGATGGAAATCTACGCCGGCGAGAAGTCGACGAAGGTGTACGGACCCGACGTCTGGCTGCCCGACGAAACGCTCGAAGTCCTGAAGGACTACGTCGTGTCGATCAAGGGCCCGCTGACCACGCCGGTCGGCGGCGGTATCCGCTCGCTGAACGTCGCGCTGCGCCAGCAGCTCGACCTCTATGTCTGCCTGCGTCCGGTGCGCTGGTTCCAGGGCGTGCCGTCGCCGGTCAAGGAGCCCGAGAAGACCGACATGGTGATCTTTCGCGAGAACTCGGAGGACATCTACGCCGGCATCGAATACGAGGCCGAGAGCGCCAAGGCGAAGAAGCTGATCGAGTTCCTCGTCAGCGAGATGGGGGTCACGAAGATCCGCTTCCCGGAAACCTCGGGCATCGGCATCAAGCCGGTGTCGCGCGAAGGCACCGAGCGCCTGGTGCGCAAGGCGATCCAGTACGCGATCGACAACGACAAGCCCTCGGTCACGCTGGTGCACAAGGGCAACATCATGAAGTTCACCGAAGGCGGCTTCCGTGACTGGGGTTACGCGCTGGCGCAAAAGGAGTTCGGCGCGACCGAGATCGACGGCGGTCCGTGGTGCTCGTTCAAGAATCCGAAGACCGGCAAGGAGATCGTCGTCAAG
>CALLYQ010000065.1 GCA_937858875.1 uncultured Lautropia sp.
CCGCAGGACCTGACAGCCCGATCGCCGCGATCACGCGACCGCCCGGTTCGCGAACCGGCGCCGCCACGCCGCAGACGCTCTCGCGCCACTCGCCACGGTTGACGGCGAAGCCATTGCGGCGCACGCGTTCCATCTCGCGCAGGAAGGCCTGGGGTTCGACGATCGTGTTCGGCGAGTGGTGGCGCAGCCGGCCGGCGAGCGACTCCAGAAAGGCATCGCCCTGCCAGGCGAGCATTGCCTTGCCGGTCGCCACGCAATATGCCGGCGCGCGCCCGCCGATCTGGCTGTAGGCGCGAACCGGCTCGGGGCTGTCGAGCTTGTGCACGTAGACGACCTCATCGCCATCGAGGATCGACAGGTGCACGGTCTCGCGACTGCGCTCGCGCAGCGTTTCCATGTGCGACTCCGCCGCCTCGCGCAGATCGAGATTTCCGAGCACCGCGCTGCCGAGCTCCCAGAGCCGGATCGTCGCCCGATACGCCGACGTGCTCTCGTCGCGATGCGCGTAGCCGAGCTCGGTGAGCGCCTGCAGCAGGCGATGCACGTTGCTCTTGCCGAGCGCCAGGCGCGTGGCGAGTTCGGTGACGCCGAGCGGTCGGTCGGAGCGTGCGAGAGCCTCGAGTACCGCCAGGCCTTTGACGAGCGTGTTGTTCACTGACCGATCTGGAGGGGTGCGCGCAGCGTGCATGCATACGCCGGCACGTCGTTCTATATTTCAGAACATTTGTCCTGCAAACTGGAATTAGACTACATGCAGCGAATCCGGTCGGTCAAGCGCGCGGCGCGCAGCGCGATGTCCGACGGGTCCGGTTCCGGATCTCGCCGCCTGATTTATTCGATTCGCATATATACAATTTCGTTTTTCTCATTAAGACCCGGATTGACACCGACGATGCCGCCCGACAAGCCCAGGGCGCCTTCGCTCCCGCTCAGCCTGCCCCGGCCTGCCTGGCTCCCCGGTACGCTGACCGCGGTCACGATCGCGCTGGCCGCCAGCTACCTGGCCGAACGCCACAACGGACCGCAGCTGCTGTTCGCACTGCTGCTCGGCATGGCGTTCAACTTCGCCGCCGAAGGCCCGCGCGTGAAGGCGGGGATCGATTTCGCGTCGAAGACCATCCTGCGCTTCGGCGTCGCCTTGCTCGGTGCGCGGATCGGCCTCGACCAGGTCGCCGCGCTCGGGGCCTGGCCGGTAGCGATCATCGTGGGCGCCGTCTGCGGCACGATCGCCTGCGGCTGGCTGCTGTCCCGGCTCCTTCGACGGCCCGCGGCGCAAGGCTTGCTGACCGGCGGCGCCGTCGCGATCTGCGGCGCATCGGCGGCGCTTGCGCTGTCGGCGGTGATTCCGCGCAGCCAGGACCAGCAACGCTTCACGCTGCTGACCGTCGTCGGTGTCACGACACTGTCGACGGTCGCGATGGTCCTCTACCCGTTGATCGCCGACTGGTTCGGCCTGGATGCGCGCAGCGCCGCGATCTTTCTCGGCGGGACGATCCACGACGTGGCGCAGGTCGCCGGCGCCGGCTTCACGATGTCGCCGGAGGTCGGCGAAGGCGCGATCCTGGTCAAGCTGATGCGCGTCGCGCTGCTCGTGCCGGCAGTCCTTCTGTACGCACAGATCTTCCGGGCCGAAGCTTCGGGCGCGGCGGCCGATGGCGCGGCGGCACGCCGGCCGCCGCTGCTGCCCGGCTTCCTCGTCGGCTTCATTGCGCTGGCGGCGGCGAACAGCTTCGGCATCGTCCCGCCAGCGCTTGCCGAAGTGCTCTCCGATGCTTCGCGCTGGTGCCTCGTCGTGGCCATTGCCGCGCTCGGCGTGAAAACCTCGCTCGGCCAGCTTCTCACGCTCGGATGGGCGCCGATCACGATGATGGTCGTCGAGACGGTGTTCATCGCAGCACTGGTGCTCGCCGGAGTGCTGCTGCTCGGATGATTCCGCGGCAGCAGGCAGCGAAAGCGGAATCGAGAAAGCGCGACGGCAACGTTGCGATCCCGGCCGGCCCAGCGCTTATCGGGAACAATCCGGCATTGCTGCAGGAAAAGGAAATCATGCGCGCCCAGCTCGAGAACCGCCGCCTAGTCTCCGCCCACTGGGGCGTCTACGAAGCGCTCGCGGACACGCCGCAGGCCGACGCGCAGACGCTGCGCGGCCTCTCCGACGATCCCGATCCGTCGCCGATCGGCCTGAAGATGCTCGATGCGCTGTGCTCGTCGCCGGCGCGTGTGCAGCGCCCCGCCGTGCGGGCAGGCTGGCTCGCCGCGCACCGGCGCGGCGAGTTGACCGGGCGCGGCGCCGGACGCGGACGCGAGCCCTTCGTCGAGGTGTCGTGGGACACGGCCTGCGAACTGGTCGCCGCTGAACTCGAGCGCGTGCGAACGCAGCACGGCAACGCGTCGATCTTCGGCGGCTCCTACGGCTGGTCGAGTTCCGGGCGCTTCCATCACGCGCAGAGCCAGGTCCACCGCTTCCTGAATGCGATCGGTGGCTACGTGCGCCATGCCGACAGCTACAGCCTGGGCGCGGCGCGCGTGCTGATGCCGCACATCGTGGCCTCGATGGACGAGCTGATGGCCAGCCACCACGGCTGGGACGTGCTCGCCGAGCACACGAAGCTGTTCGTGTCTTTCGGCGGCGTGCCCGCGAAGAACGCGCAGATCTCTGCCGGCGGCACGGCCCGCCACCGTGCCCGCGAGGGGCTCGCGAAG
>CALLYQ010000066.1 GCA_937858875.1 uncultured Lautropia sp.
CCGCTAACTGGTTAGCATAGGCCGCATGTCCTGGCGACGACTGCTATTGCTGGTTCCGCTCGTGCTTGCGCTCGCCGCCGTCAATGCGCTGGTGCAGCGCGGTGGCGTGGGCGTCGGCGGTGTCGGCGAGATGCCCGCGAAAGCGCCGTTCGACGCCCCGGCCATAGGTGCCGGCGAGATCGCACTGTCGCGGCTGCCGACCGAGGCGCAGGCCACCTATGCGCTGGTGCGCGCCGGCGGACCCTATCCGTATGCCAAGGACGGCTCGACCTTCTTCAACCGCGAACGATTGCTGCCCGAACGCCGGCGCGGCCACTACACCGAATACACGGTGCCGACACCGGGAGCACGAGACCGCGGTGCGCGGCGCATCGTCGCCGGCGGCGAACCGCGCAGCAGCAACGAGTTCTGGTACACCGACGACCACTATCGCAGCTTCAAGCGGATCAGGGAGTGAGACGATGGGCGCCTTGAGCAATATCCCGTCCCATGCCGTGTTGCCGCTCGGCGCCTACGATGAACACTCGCTGACTCGCGCCGCCCGCCAGGCCGACCAGACGCTGCTCAGCGTCGACCTGTGCGACGCGCCGGACCGGCAGGCGGTGTTCGCTCAGATCGCCAGGGCATTCTCGCTTCCAGCGCACTTCGGCCACAACCTCGACGCCCTGTACGACAGCGTCACCGACATGAAGCCGAGCCTCGAGGCCGAGCAGCCGGGCTTCTTCGTCGTGCTGAAGAACCTGCCCGACACCGCATCGTTCGGGCGCGACGAGCGCGACGCACTGCTCGACGTGTTCCGCGAGGCGGCCGACTATTTCTTTGACCGCGACACGGCGTTTCGCGTCTTCTATTCGGTAGGACGACAGGCCGAAGCCAGGCAGACCGGTTCGGGCTAGGAGGCTGTCGGACTGTCTCCGACTGCCTCCTAGAAGTCGCCGGCCAGTGCCTGCAGCGCGGCGATCGCTGCCAAGCCCGCGGTTTCGGTGCGCAGCGTCCGGCGCCCGATCGAGACGAGCTCGAAGCCGTCGATCTGCGCCGCCTGCAGTTCCTCGTCGGCGAAGCCCGATTCGGGCCCGACCAGCAGCACGAGCGGCGATCGTGCGTCGATGCCGGCCTGTGACAGCCTGCGCGGTGCACGCGGGTCGAGTATCAGCCGCCGGGGTGCCGGTTTCGGCCAAGGGCCGGCGACGAAATCCGTCAGCCGGCACGGCGCGTGCAGCGCCGGCAGCAGCGAACGGCCCGACTGCGTGCAGGCCGATTCGACGATGTTGCGCCAGTGCCCGAGCTTGCGCGCCGTGCGATCGGCGTCGAGCCGCAGTTGCGAGCGTGCCGAGGCGAGCGGAACGATCGCGGCCACGCCGAGCTCGACGGCCTTCTCGATCGTCCAGTCCATCTTGTCGGCCGTCGACAGGCACTGACCCAGGGTGATCGACAGCGGGCTCTCGACCTGGTGTTCGAGCCGCGGGCCGAGCCGCAGCCGGCAACGGCGAGCATCGGCGGCTTCGACGGTGGCGGCGAAGGCCTTGCCGCGGCCGTCGAAGGCCTCGACCGCATCGCCGGCGCCCAGCCTCAACACGCGAACCAGATGGTGCGAACGGCGCTCGTCGAGTTCGACGGCCTCGCCGGCGGCCGGGACCGCCGCCCCGGCGAACTCGCCGGCACCGCCGCCGATCAGCACGCGTACAGCCATCGCTGCCAGGCGCCGTCGGCCGTCAGCCGACCAGCTTGCGGTAGAAGTTCGGCAGCGCGAACAGGCCGCGGTGCACGTCGCCGTTGTAGTAGTCGAGCCCGTCGATGCCGCGTTCGGCCAGGCGGGCATCGATTGTCTGCGGATCGAGCGCCAGCGGGTCGAGCGTGTCGGACGCGACCGCCATGCCCCAGTAGGAGCCGTACAGCGGCACGTAGACGCCGAACGGGCGCACGATGCGGAAGGTCTCCGACAGCGACGTCACGAGCTCGCGAACGCGCTGCTGGTCGTAGACCGGCGAGCCGATGTGCAGCATCAGTGCGCCGCCCGGCGCCAGCACCGAGCGCGCCAGCGCAAAGAACTCCGGCGTGTACAGCGGTTGCGCCGGCGTGTCGGGATCGGTCAGGTCGAGCAGGACGAGGTCGAAGCGCTCGCCCTTCGAATCGGCGGCCAGGCGTTCGACCAACTTGAAGCCGTCTCCGATCTCGACCTGCAGCCGCGCGTCGTCGAAGGCGCCGCGATGCACGCTTTGCAGGTGCTCGCGCGCGATCTCGATCACGTCGGCATCGAGTTCGGCCATCAGCACGCGCTGCATCGACGGATGCTTGAGCAGCTCCTCGCTCGAACCGCCGTCGCCGCCGCCGATGACCAGCGCCGAACGCGGCGCTTCGTGCACGGTCGCCGCCGTATGGACGATCGGCTCGTGATAGAAGAACTCGTCGCCCTCGGAGGTCATGTAGTTGCCGTCGAGCCGGAACAACTTGCCCCACTGCGGCGTGTCGAAGACCTCGAGCAACTGGTAGGGCGTGCGCCTGGTGAGCAGCCGTCGTGTTGCGCGAAAGCCGTAGGCGCTGTCATGGCCCAGCCATTCGAGCAGCAGTTCGTCGGAACGGCTTTCCGGGTCTTTGGACCCCCGCAGGATGCGGTTCGTGTTCTGGTCGCGCGGCGCAAAGGCGATGATCAGGTCGTCGAGCAGGCGCTCGGCCTTCTCCGAATTGTCGGTGGAGAAGTTGCAGACGTAGACGTCGAGCGTGACCCCGGCGCGTTCGGGCCAGGTGTGCACGGCCAAGTGCGACTCGGCCAGCAGCGCAGCGCCGGTGACGCCGCCGGGCTGTCCTTCCCATTCGGGAAACTTGAAGAACTTCTCGTCGACGAGCGTGAGCCCCGACTTCTCGATCGCTTCGCGGCACAGGCCGGCAAGCGTTTCCGATTCGATCAGCAGGGATGCATCGCAATTGCATCCATACAGATCGGCGGTCAGATGCAATCCCTGCATTTTCAGCCAACCCCCCCTGGTTTCCAAGCCCGACACATCCCGGACCAATCGAAAGGTGGTGGACGCGACCGCCGCAGCCATCTGGGATGACCTTGCCTTGATGCGCCCCGCAAAAAACCGGCAATTATAGCAGGGCGAAGAGCATGCCGAACAGACCTTGCGGGAGGCGTTTGGTAGAATCGACGGTTTTCAACCGCATCGCGCGCCGGCGTCTGCGCCGGACAGTCGCCGCTCGAGGAATCAAGCATGGGCACCCCCGATCTCGCCGTTCCGACCGCTCCCCAGACTTCGGAGGGCCGTGCGGCGAACGCGGTGCCGGCCTCGTCGATGGCCAACGCGATCCGTGCGCTGTCGATGGACGCCGTCCAGCAGGCCAACTCCGGGCATCCGGGCATGCCGATGGGCATGGCCGAAATTGCCGTGGCCTTGTGGGCGCGCCACCTGAAGCACAATCCTGCGAACCCCGCCTGGCCGGACCGCGATCGCTTCGTGCTGTCGAACGGGCACGGTTCGATGCTGCTCTATTCGCTGCTGTACCTGAGCGGCTACGAGCTGCCGATCGACGAGCTTCGCAACTTCCGCCAACTGCACTCGAAGACGCCGGGCCATCCCGAAGTCGGCATCACGCCGGGCGTCGAGACCA
>CALLYQ010000067.1 GCA_937858875.1 uncultured Lautropia sp.
TTGGCCGGAAGGGTCGTCTCGCCGCAAAGCGTCGGGTTCATCGTGATTTCCTCCGTTGCTGCGGAGCCGGCGCGGCGCGCGAATCGAGCGACTCGAGCAACTGGCCGACGGCATCGAGCGCCGCGCGATGCCGGGCGAGTTCGCTTTCCACGCCGAGCAGGTCGACGACTTCCATCCCCAGCCAGAAATCGGCGATCCAGCAGGCGATCACGTCTGCGCTGAACGGCGGCGGCAGCGCGACCCCGCTGCGCTCGAGCGCTTCGAACGCGTCGCCCACGGCATCGCGCACGACCTGCTTCCAGGCGAGCAGGCGCGGCGCGACCTTCTCGCGCAAGGCCGGATCGGACAGGCTTGCCGCCCACAGTTCGTACTGCACCCGAACGAATCCGGAAGCGAGGTCGCTCTGGTAGAAGCGGCGGGCCTCGGCCCATTTCTGCGCAAAACCGCCGGGCGAGCGATACATGTCGGTCTGGCGCGCGAGCAGCCGGCGGTTGGCCGCGTCGAGCACCTCGACGACGAGCTGGTCCTTCGAACCGAAGTGGTAGTTGATCAGCGCATGGTTGATGCCGGCGTCGCGGGCGATCTCGCGCACGCTGAGGGCGGCGTAGCCGTCCTGCGCGAGGCGGCGGAAGGCGGCGTCGAGGATCTTCGCCTTCGTCTGGCCGGAATCGGCGTCAGCGATCAGGCGTCTCGCGGATCGACGCCCCGGTTTCGCGCTGCCTTGAAAACCCTCGCCCATGTTTAACCACTTGGATTAAACGAGTGTTCAAATCATGGGCGAGGCAAGCCTCCCTGTCAACGGCTTTCTTCTTCTTCAATGCCCGGCCGCACGGGCGTGCTGCGAAGGGCTCACTTGCGCCAGTAGTTGTTCGCTGCAGCGATGGTCTGGAAATGCGTGGCCACGACGTGCGAGACGGCGATCAGGCTGTTCGGATCGTGGGCGTAGGCCGGCCGCAAAGCCTTGCGGATCTCGACGTCGGTCTGCACGGTGCCCACGGCCTTCTGCGACAGCCTGACCGCCAAGGCGAAACCGGCCTCGGGTGTTTCGGTGATCAGGCTGGTCAGGCCGGCATCCTTCTTCATCTCGGGCTTGTCCTGGGCCGAGGCGATGCCCGTACAGGCCAGCGCGATCGTGGCGGCGAGCAGGGGCCAGGCGAGATGTCTGCGCCATGGGCGCGGAAGCGCGGGCACTGCGGCGGTCTTCATTGCGTCGTCCTCCGGTGAAAGATTCATATCGTTTGACTCTTATGGTAGGCAGCTGCCGGCGCCCGGTCAACCGATCGATTGCCCGCCCGATGCTTCGCACCTAGAATCGGGCGCTGTTGCCCGCGGGGCGCTTGCCCGCGGGGCGTTGCCCGCGCGCGGGCGCAACCACGCCGTACGCGGGCGCGCCGAGAGTGGAGACGATCGATGGGGCTTCCGGGTTGCGAGACGGCATCGCAGGCCGCGCGGCGCGGCGGTCGTGCGCGTGCGCCGGGCCGGCTCGTCGCCGAGATCGTCATCGCCGATTCGCTACCCGAGATCGGCCGGGTCCACGAGCCGTGCAGGCAGGCTGCCGATGAGGCAGGGCTCGGGGCCGGTGCGCTGGCCGACTTGCTGCTGATCCTCGACGAGATCCTGTCGAACGCGATCCGCCACGCTTTTCCGCACGGCGGCGTGAACGAGATCACCGTGGGTTTCCGGGTGCGTCGCAGCGGGCTCGAAGCCACGGTCGAGTACGGCGGCATCGCCTTCGATCCGGCCGACGCGCCGCTGCCCGACCGCTGCTCGTCGCTGCACGAGCGACCGCTCGGGGGGCTGGGCGTGCACTTCGTTCGCGAGCTCGCCGACGAACTGCGCTATCGCCGCGTCGGCGGCAGGAACCGGGTAATGCTGACGATGCGGACCGGCGCAGGCACTCGGAGGAAGGGATCGGATGGTCGTCCATGAGGAGCGCATCGGCGCGACGGCACTGCTCGTGCCGCGCGGTCGCGTCGACAGCGCCACGGCGCCGGCACTCGGCGAACGGCTCGGCGGCGTGCTCGCTTCGTCGGTCTCGGCGCTGGTGCTCGACCTGAGCGGGCTCGAATACATCAGCAGCGCCGGATTCCGGGTCTTGCTGGTCGCGAACCGGCAGGCGCAATCCAGCGGCGTGCCGCTTCATTTGTGCTGCCTGCCGGACAAGGTGCAGCAGTTGTTCGAGCTGGCCGGGTTCCTCGAGCTGTTCCCGGTCCATGCGCAGATGGACGAAGCGGTCGCCGCGGCATCGGCGGGCATCGCTCCCGGCGGC
>CALLYQ010000068.1 GCA_937858875.1 uncultured Lautropia sp.
GGATGCGCCCCTGCAGCCTCGTCCCGGTCACCAGATAGACGTCGACGCGCGTGTGCTCCCGGCGCAGCCGATTGAGCATCGTGAACTGCGCGTTCTCGGTGCGCGATCGCGACGATCGCACCGCGCCGGACGGCGTCTTTGCCTCTGAATCAGCCATGACGCGATTCTATTACTCATTTGTCGCCGGGACGATGGGGCGGCCGGCCCGCAGCTGCGGCGAGGCTAAACTTCGTGCATTACGAGACAAGGTCTACAGGGGAGCAGCACGCCATGAGCATGCCAGGCATCGCGGTCCACAGACGCTGGCCCGGACGCGCATCGGCGCTGGCCATCGCCTTGTCGTCGCTTTGCCTGGCCGCGCCCGCAGATGCCGGTGCAGCCGGGACCGCACCGGCCGGCGGTGACCGTGCCGACGAGCGGCGTGCGATGGTCGAGGAGATCGCCGAGGATGCCCGCAGTACGCGCTCATGGACTGGCCGCGCGAGTTTCGACGATCGCGTGATGGCGGCGATGGCGCGAGTGCCACGCCATCTCTTCGTGCCGGCGGATCTGGCCGCAGCCGCCTATCGCAACCGGCCGCTGCCGATCGGTGACGGGCAGACGATCTCTCAGCCCTACATCGTCGCGCTGTCGACCGAGCTGCTCGAGCCGGAGCCCGAAGATGTGGTGCTCGAGGTCGGTACCGGCTCCGGCTACCAGGCGGCCGTGCTCGCCGAGCTGGTGCGGCGCGTCCATTCGATCGAAATCGTCGAACCGCTGGGGCGCGAGGCCGCGCAGCGGCTCGTGGAACTCGGCTACGACAACGTCGAGCTCCGAATCGGCGATGGCTACCAGGGCTGGCCCGAGGCGGCGCCGTTCGACGGCATCGTCGTCACCGCCGCGGCGCCCGCGGTGCCCGAGGCGCTCGTCGCGCAGCTCAAACCAGGCGGCAGGATGGTGATTCCGATCGGTCCGAGCTTCGGCAACCAGGAGCTGGTACTGATCGAGAAGCAGGCCGACGGCACCGTGACACGGCGCACCGTGCTGCCAGTGCGCTTCGTGCCGATGACCGGCGCGGCGCAGGACACCCACAGGGAGAGACGACGATGAACGAGGCCAAGCCCGGTTTCGAGACGATCGACTATGCGATCGCGGACAACATCCTGACGATCACGCTGAATCGTCCCGACAAGCTGAACGCCTTTACCGGCGAGATGGCGCTCGAGCTGATCGAGGCCTTCGACCGCGCCGACGCCGATGACGAGGTGCGCGCGATCATCGTGACCGGTGCCGGACGCGCCTTCTGCGCCGGCGCCGACCTGTCGGCCGGCGGCAAGACCTTCGACTACGAGGCGCGCGACGACCGTCCCGACAAGCAGGGTTCGGCGACGCGGCCCGACGGCAGCATCGACTGGAGCCACCCGTCGGTGCGCGACGGCGGCGGCCGCGTCACGCTGCGCATCTACGAATGCCTGAAACCGGTCATCGCGGCGGTCAACGGCCCGGCGGTCGGCATCGGCGCGACGATGCTGCTGCCGATGGACATCCGGCTCGCGGCAGACAACGCGCGCATCGGTTTCGTATTCGCGCGCCGCGGCATCACGCCGGAAGCCTGCTCGTCGTGGTTCCTACCGCGCCTGGTCGGGGTCTCGAAGGCACTGGAATGGACGTACACCGGCCGCGTGATGCCGGCTCGGGAGGCGCGAGACGGCGGTCTCGTCAGCGGCCTGTACGCGCCCGACGAGCTGCTGCCGGCGGCGCGCGCTCTGGCGCGCGAGATCGTCGACAACTCGGCGCCGGTCTCGGTCGCGCTGACACGGCAGATGATCTGGCGCCTGGCCGGCACCGATCACCCGATGGAGGCGCACAAGATCGACAGCCGTTCGATCTATGCGCGCGGCCGGGCGGCCGACGTTCGCGAGGGCGTGACCGCCTTCCTCGAGAAACGCCCTGCCCGCTTCTCGAACCGCGTATCGACCGACATGCCCGAGTTCTTCCCGTGGTGGAAGGAACGCAGATACGAGTGACCGTGAACGGCGGTCGCAGCATGGACCATCGCGAAATGACAAAAATACGAGGAGGAAATCGATGCGCATCCTGGTGACCGGCGCGTCCGGCTTCATCGGCTCGCGGCTGAGCGCGGCGCTGCTGTCGCGTGGACTGACCGACGCGCGCGGGCGCACGGCGGCCATCAACGAACTGACGCTGGCCGATCGCACTCCACCGGTCTGCAGCGATCCCCGCGTGCGCTGCATCGCGCTCGACGTCGCGGATCCGCAAGCGCTCGAGGCCACGCTGCGCGAAGGCTTCGACAGCGTCTTCGCACTCGCCGCCACGCTGACCGTCGACGCCGAAACCCGCTTCGCGCGGGGCCTCGACGTGAACCTGCGCGGCCTGCTGGCTCTGCTCGAAGCCTGCCGCCTCAACGAAAAGGCGCCGCGGCTGGTCTTCACCAGTTCGCTGGCGGCTTTCGGCGGCCCGCTGCCCGAGACTGTCGACGATCACCTGCAACTGACGCCGCAGACCTCGTACGGCACGCAGAAGGCGATCGGCGAGTTGCTGGTCAACGACTATTCGCGCCACGGCTTCATCGACGGCCGCAGCCTGCGCCTGCCGATCGTCATGGTGCGGCCGAGCGACAGCGCGAACGGTGACCGTGCGCAGGCCCCCACGCCGACCGTTTCAGGCGCGATCGCGGCGATCGTTCGCGACCGGCTGGCCGGCCGGGACGTGAGCTGCCCGCTGGCGCCGGACACGCGAATTGCTGCCGTGTCGATCGATCGCGTGATCGACGGCCTGATCGCGATCCACGACGCACCGGGAGGCTCGTTCGGCCATACCCGCGCGATCAACCTGCCGGCGCTGAGCCTGACTCTGGCAGAACTCGCCGAAGCCGCCGACCGCGCAGCGAAGCGTCTCGGCATCCGCAGCAGTGCCGTGCACTGGGCGCCCGAGACGCGCTTCCAGTCGGCCGTCGACCAATGGCCGCGCCGCTTCGTCTCGCAGGCGGCCGAACGCCTGGGCATCCGCAGCGATGCCTGTGCCGACGAGATCGTCGACAGCTACATCCGGCAGACGCCCGGACTTGCGCAGGCCGCAGAATGATCGCGACGAGGCGACTGCGATGAGCGCCGACCTCTGCATCATCGGCGCCGGTTCGTCGGGCATCGTGGTTGCCAAGGCGCTGCTGCAGCGCGGCCTGGCCTTCGACTGCTTCGAGAAGGGCTCGGACATCGGCGGCATGTGGCGCTACCAGAACGACAACGGAATGTCGTCGGCCTACCGCAGCCTGCACATCGACACCAGCCGCAAGAGCCTCGGCTATCCGGACTTCCCGATCCCGGATCACATGCCGGACTTTCTTTCGCACGAGCAGACGCTGCAGTACCTGGAGGATTACGCCGCCCACTTCGGCGTGCGCGAACGCATCACGTTGCGCACCGCAGTCGAGAAACTCGAACCGCTGCCCGCCGACCGCTGGCGAGTGACGCTGGCCGGCGGCGAGTCGCGCGAGTACCGATCGGTCATCGTGGCCAATGGGCACCTGTGGGATCCGCGGATGGCCGAATTCCCCGGTCGCTTCGACGGCACGATCGTCCACTCGCATCACTACCGCACGGCCGATCCGTTCCGCGACCAGCGCGGGCTGGTCGTGGGGGTCGGCAACTCGGCTAGGTTGCCGACAGAGGGATTGCGCTGCCAGACCAAGAAATCTCGGCCGTCGACATCGCCGTCGATCTGTGCCGCCAGGCGAAAAGCGTGCACCTGTCGACGCGGCGCGGCGCCTGGGTCATGCCCAAGTACATCATGGGCATTCCGACCGATCGCTGGGGCGCGTTCCTGACCCGCAACTTCAAGCTGCCGACGCCGGTCACGCGGGCCATCATCGGCAAGCTGATGTTCGTCGCGGTCGGCAACCAGGAGCGTTACGGCGTGCCGAAGCCGCCGCATCCGATCTGGCGCGAACATGCCTGCGTCAGCCAGGACCTGCTGCCTTACGTCGGGCACGGCTGGATCACGATCAAGCCGAACGTGCGCAAACTGCGCGGTAGCGAAGCGACCTTCGACGACGGCAGCGTCGAGCCCTTCGATGCGATCGTCATGGCGACCGGCTACCGGACGAGCTTTCCATTCCTCGATCCGTCGGTCTTCGAGGTGCGCGACAACGAAGTCGCGTTGTACCGCCGGATCCTGCCGCCCGATCGCCCCGGCCTGTATTTCGCCGGGCTCGTGCAGCCGATCGGCCCGACGATCCCTCTGGTCGAGATCCAGGCGCGCTGGCTCGCCGCCGTGCTGGCCGGCGACATCGCGCTGCCAGAGCGTGCCGCGATGCAGGCCGAAATCGCCGAGCACCGTCGCAAGCTCGAGAAGCGCTACGTGAACTCGGCGCGCTACACGCTCGAAGTCGACTTCCGCGAATATTCGCGGCAGTTGCGTGCCGACATGGCCGCGGCATCGAGCCGACCGTCGATCGCACCGATTTCCCGACCCCAAGCTTCGACGACACCGCCGCGCGAAAGGAGACAGACACCATGAGCGAACTCGATCGGTTCCTGGCCGCACGCGACCTGCTTCTCGCCAAGCGCAGCGACTACGAAGCCGCGTTCGCCGCGTTCGAATGGCCGCGGCTCGAACAGTTCAACTGGGCGCTCGATTATTTCGACGCGATCGGACGCGACGGCGACGCGCCGGCGCTGCACATCGTCGAGGAATCCGGCGACGAAGCAAAGCTCAGCTACGCCGAACTGTCGCGGCGCTCGAACCAGGTCGCGAACCTGCTCGCCGCACGCGGCGCTGCCAAAGGCGACCGCCTGCTGCTGATGGTCGGCAACGAAGTGCCGCTGTGGGAAACGATGCTGGCGGCAATCAAGCTCGGCCTCGTCGTGATTCCGGCAACCGGCCTGCTGTCGGCCGACGATCTCGCCGACCGGCTCGAGCGCGGCAAGGTCCGCCACGTGCTGACCAATCCGGCCGGCGTCGCCAAGTTCGGCGAGCTGCCATCGGCGGCCCTGGCCGGCATCACGCTGCTTGCCGCGCCGCCGGTCCGGGCCGAGGCCCCGCCAAAGCTGCCCGACGGCTGGATCGACTATCGCGAATCGGCAGCGATGCCCGACACGTTCACGCGGACCGGCGCCACCCGTGCGTCCGACCCGCTGATCGAGTACTTCACCTCCGGCACCACGGCGAAGCCGAAGCTGGTCCAGCACACGCAGCAAAGCTATCCGGTCGGCCACCTGTCGACGATGTACTGGCTCGGCCTGCAGCCGGGCGACGTGCACTGGACGATCAGCTCGCCGGGCTGGGCCAAGCACGCATGGAGCTGCTTCTTCGCGCCGTTCAACGCGCAGGCCTGCGTGTTCATCTACAACTACGCGCGCTTCGACGGCCCGGCCGTCCTCGACGTGCTGGTAAAGCACGAGGTCGCCACCTTGTGCGCGCCGCCGACCGTCTGGCGCATGCTGATCCAGGAAGACCTGAAGCGCTGGAACGTGGCGCTGCGCGAAGCGATCTCGGCCGGCGAGCCGCTGAACCCCGAGGTCATCGAACGGGTGAAGAAGGCCTGGGGCATCGTGATCCGCGACGGCTACGGCCAGACCGAAACGACCGCGCAGATCGGCAATCCGCCCGGCGCACAGGTCAAGCCCGGGTCGATGGGCCGGCCGCTGCCCGGCTACCCGATCGTGCTGCTCGACGCCGACGGCAAGCCTGCCGACGAGGGCGAGATCTGCATCGACCTGTCGCAACGGCCCCTTGCCCTGATGAACAGCTACGCCGACGACGCCGACAAGACCGCCGAAGTGATGCGAGGCGGCTTCTACCACACCGGCGACGTCGGCCAGCGCGACGCCGACGGCTACATCACCTACGTGGGCCGCGACGACGACGTATTCAAGGCTTCGGGCTACCGGATCAGCCCGTTCGAGATCGAAAGCGTGTTGATCGAGCATCCGGCCGTCGCCGAAGCGGCCGTCGTGCCCTCGCCCGACCCGCTGCGCGGCCTGGTGCCGAAGGCTTTCGTCATCACGGCACCGGGCCATGCGCCCGGGCGCGACACCGCGGCCAGCATCTTCGCGTTCCTGCGCGAACGGCTGGCCGGCTACAAGCTCGTGCGGCGGATCGAGTTCGGCGAGTTGCCGAAGACGATCTCCGGCAAAATCCGGCGCGTGGAACTGCGTGGCCACGAGAACCAACGCCCGCAAGCGGGGCCGCGCAGCGACGACGAATACCTGGAGGAAGACTTTCGCTGAACTCGACGGGCTTTCGATCAGGCCTGCCCGTCGGCCTCCTGGGCCACCCGTGTTAGCGTAAGCCCCTGTTCGGCTTGCTGCGAGCCGGGCGCCGCCTCAGGAGGAGATCGTGCCGACCCAGCGCGCGCAACAATACGAATCCACGACCAGGATCGACACCACGACCGAGCCGCTGGCTCGCGAACTTCTCGCCGGGCTCGCCGCGCCCTCCCCGTTCATCTCGCCCAAATTCCTCTACGACCCCCTCGGCTCGCGCCTGTTCTCCGCGATCACCGAACTCGACGCGTTCTACGCGACCCGCACCGAAGCCGCGATCGTCGCGGCGAACCTCGACGCGATCGCAGCCGCTGCGCCCGGCTGCACGCTGATCGACCTGGGCGCAGGCGATTGCGAGAAGGCGGCGCGCCTGTTCGGTGCGCTGCAACCGCGGCAGTACGTGGCCGTCGATATCTCCGAGCAGTTCCTCGCCGAGTCGCTGGCAAGGCTCGCCGAGCGCCATCCGTCGCTGTCGATGACCGGCGTCGGCGCCGATTTTTCGCGTTCGCTTCAGTTGCCCGACACCGTGCAGGAATCGAAGCGGCTGTTCTTCTACCCTGGATCGTCGATCGGAAATTTCTCGCGCAGCGACGCACTCGCCTTCCTGCGACGACTGCGCGGCCAGCTCGATGCCGCCGGCGGCCTGCTGATCGGCATCGACCTGGTCAAGGACAAGGCCACGCTGGAGGCCGCATACGACGACGCGCTCGGCGTGACCGCCGCGTTCAATCTGAACGTGCTGCGCAATGCGAACCGGATTGCCGGCACCGACTTCGAGATCGCCGACTGGCGGCATCGCGCTTTCTTCGACGACGCCGAAAGCCGGATCGAGATCTACGTCGAGGCGCGGCGCACGGTCGACTTTCACTGGCGGGACGGCGGGCGCAGCTTTGCCGCCGGCCAGCGCATCCACACCGAGAATTCGCACAAGTACCGGCTCGACGACTTCGACCGATTGCTGCAAGCCGCCGGCTTCTTCGTCCAGCACAGCTGGACCGACCCGCGACGATGGTTCGCGATGGTGCTGGCACGGCCCACCGACTGAACTGAGATACGGATGTCGAAAGGAACGAGTCCACTGCTGCTCAGGAGATCCCTGCTCTCCGCCGCGCTGACGCTCGCGCTCGCCGGCTGCGCCGGCCTGGGCCTGCGCGATCCGGTCAGCGTCAACGTCGTCGGCATCGAGCCGATCCCGGGCGAAGGCATGGAGGGCCGATTCCTGCTGAAGCTGCGCGTGCAGAATCCGAACGAGACAGCGATCGAGTTCGACGGCGTCTATGTCGAGCTCGAGGTGCGCGGCTCGCGCCTGGCCACTGGGGTCAGCGACGAACGCGGCAGCGTGCCGCGCTTCGGCGAAAGAATCATCGCGCTCCCGATCAGCGTGTCGGCGTCAGCGATGCTGCGCCAGGCGCTCGGGCTGGCTTCCGGCGAACGTCGGAAGACCGATTACGTGCTGCGCGGCAAGCTGGCCGGCCCTGCCTTTGCGGCGGTGCGCTTCGAGTCGCAAGGCGAGCTGCAGTTACCATGAGCGAGAGAACTCGAATGAACTTTTCCCCCGCGCTGCAAGCGACAATCGATCGCACGCGCAGCCACGGCATCGGCGACCTGCTCTGGCGCAGCGCCCGGCGCGCGCCGGACAAGACCGCGCTGGTCTGGCGGGAGCTGCGACAAAGCTATGCGGAGCTCGACGAGACGGTGAACCGCGCGGCGAACGCGATGATCTCGCACGGCATCGCACGAGGCCAGCGCGTGGCCCTGCTGTCGCACAACAATCACGCCTTCGTCGTGCTCGCCTTCGCGGCCGCACGGCTTGGCGCGATCCTGGTGCCGGTCAACTTCATGCTGAAGGCCGCCGAGGTCGCCTACATCGTCGAGCACAGCGGCGCGACCGCACTGATCGCCGAGGATGCGCTGCTCGAAGTCGCGCAGCAGGCGCTCGCCGTCGGCCCGAACGCCGTCCGGCTGAAGGCCGCGATCGTCGACGGCAACAACGGCGCCCCGCAGGGCTGGCACGACGTCGCCGACTGGCTGCGCCACCCCGACACCAAGCGGCCGGAAGCCGACGTCGGCGACGACGCGCCGCTGCAACTGCTGTACACCAGCGGAACCGAATCGCGGCC
>CALLYQ010000069.1 GCA_937858875.1 uncultured Lautropia sp.
GCCTCGTCACCGAAGGATGCGCCACGCCGCCGACCGGCCTGGCGCCGGCCGGCTTTCTGGCTGGCCCTGCTGATCGTGCTGGCCGCCGGCGGCTGGTGGTTCGCCGAGCGGGGCCGCGACGCGCAGTCGCCTGAGCCGGGGGGCGGTTCGACGTCACGCTTGGCGGGCGGGCCGCGCGGCGGCCCCGGACAGGACGGCGCACGCCCGCTGCCGGTGACCGTGGCGATCGCCGAGCGCCGCGACGTGCCGCTCGTGCTCGACGCGCTGGGCACGGTGACTTCGCTGAACACGGTCACCGTCCGCTCGCAGGTCGACGGTCAGCTCATGGGCGTGCATTTTCGCGAAGGCCAGCCGGTGCGTGCCGGCGATCTGCTGGCCGAGATCGACCCGCGTCCGTTCGAAGTCGCGCTGGCGCAGGCAGAAGGGCAGATGGCGCGCGACCGTGCGCTGCTCGAAAACGCCCGCGTCGACCTCGAGCGCTACCGCACGCTGGTCAAGCAGGACGCCGCCAGCACACAGCAGCTCGACACGCAGAAGGCGCTGGTGCGCCAGTACGAGGGCATCGTGCAGGCCGACAAGGGCCTGGTCGACAGCGCCCGCCTGCAACTGAGCTGGACGCGGATCACGGCGCCGCTGTCCGGCCGGCTCGGATTGCGACTCGTCGACCCCGGCAACCTGGTGCGAGCCAACGACACGACCGGCCTGGTCACGATCACCCAGATCCGTCCGATCGGCGTGACTTTCGCGCTGCCCGAGAGGGACCTGTCCGCGGTACTGAAGCGCCAGCGGGCCGGGCAGCGGATGCCGGTGCAGGCGCTGGACCGCGACCAGCGCACGGTGCTCGCCGACGGGGTGCTGACCACGCTGGACAACCAGATCGACACGGCGACCGGCACGCTGCGGATGAAGGCCGAGTTCGCCAACGAAAACGCTGCGCTGTTCCCGAACCAGTTCGTCAATGTCAGGCTGTCGGTCGACACGCTGCCGGGCGCGATCGTCGTGCCGGCGGCGGCGATCCAGCGCGGCTCGCGCGGGACTTTCGTCTACGTCGTCGGCGAAGGCGAGCGCAGCGTGCTGCGCCCGGTCTCGACCGGCCCCGAGCATCGCGAGGCGACCGTCATCGAAGCCGGCGTCGAAGCCGGCGAACGCGTCGTCGTCGATGGTGTCGACAACCTGCGCGAAGGCACGCAGGTCGAAGCGATCGTGAAGGCGGAGCTCGAATCCTCGTCGGCTGCGCCGGCGCAGCCGGGACCCGGCGCACCGGACAGGTCGCGCTGAGGCGCAGGCGGCCGCGGGAACGCGATGACTCCGTCCCGACTGCCATGAATCCGTCCCGACTGTTCATCCTGCGGCCCGTCGCGACCTCGCTGCTGATGGTCGCGATCCTGCTCGCGGGCCTGGTCGGCTACCGGCTGCTGCCGCTGTCGGCGCTGCCGCAGGTCGACTACCCGACGATCCGCGTCACGACGCAGTATCCGGGGGCCAGCCCCGACGTGATGACCTCGTCGGTGACCGCGCCGCTGGAACGCCAGTTCGGCCAGATGCCGGGGCTGTTGCAGATGTCGTCGACCAGTTCGGCGGGCGCATCGGTCATCACGCTGCAGTTCGAACTGTCGCTGCCGCTCGAAGTGGCCGAGCAGCAGGTACAGGCGGCGATCAACGCGGCCGGTACGACCTTGCCGAACGAGTTGCCGGTGCCGCCCGTCTACAGCAAGGTCAACCCGGCCGACGCGCCGGTGCTCGCGCTGGCCATCACCAGCGAGACGATTCCGCTGCCACGGCTGCGCGACCTGGTCGAGACGCGCGTCGCACAGAAGATCGCGCAGTCGCCGGGCGTCGGCCTGGTCACGATCACCGGCGGCCAGCGGCCGGCCGTGCGCGTGCAGGTCGACCCGAACGCGCTGGCCGCGGCCGGCCTGGGCATCGAGGACGTGCGCACGGCGATCGGCAACGCGAACGCGAACCAGGCCAAGGGCAGCTTCGACGGTCCGTCGCGCGCCGCGACGATCGACGCCAACGACCAGATCCGCGCCGCCGACGGCTATCGCGAGCTGATCCTTGCCTGGCGCGACGGGGCGCCCTTGCGCCTCGGTGAAGTCGCGCGCGTGTCGCCGAGGACGAACGGCTGGCGGCCTGGGCCAACGACGCGCCGGCGATCGTGCTGAACGTGCAGCGCCAGCCCGGCTCGAACGTCATCGACGTCGTCGACCGGATCAAGGGGCTGCTGCCCTCGCTGAGCGCCGCGCTGCCGGCGGCCGCGCAGATCGCCGTGCTGACCGACCGCACGGTGACCGTGCGCGCGGCCGTGCGCGACGTGCAGGCCGAGCTGGCCTTCGCCATCGCGCTGGTCATCATGGTCATCTTCCTGTTCCTGCGCAACGTGCCGGCCACCGTGATCCCGGCGGTCGCGGTGCCGCTGTCGCTGGTCGGAACCTTCGGCTTCATGTACCTGGCCGGGTTCTCGCTGAACAATCTGACGCTGATGGCGCTGACGATCGCCACCGGTTTCGTCGTCGACGACGCGATCGTCATGATCGAGAACATCGCGCGCTACCTGGAAAAAGGCGACCCGCCGCTCGAAGCCGCGCTGAAGGGCTCGCGCCAGATCGCGTTCACGATCGTCTCGCTGACGCTGTCGCTGGTCGCGGTGCTGATCCCGCTGCTGTTCATGGGCGATGTCGTCGGCCGGCTGTTCCGCGAGTTCGCCGTCACGCTGGCCGTCGCGATCCTGATCTCGGCGGTCGTCTCGCTGACGCTCACGCCGATGATGTGCTCGCGGCTGCTGCGCCACGTGCAGCCGCAGCAGCAGGGCCGCATCTACCGCGCGACCGGCGAGGCCTTCGACCGGCTGGTCGCCGGCTACGGCCGCGTGCTCGAACGCGTGCTCGAGCACCAGGGCGCCACGCTGCTCGTCGCCGTGGCCACGCTGGTGCTGACCGTGCTGCTGTACATCGTGGTTCCGAAGGGCTTCTTTCCGGTCCAGGACACCGGGCTGATCCAGGGGGTGTCCGAGGCCGGGCAATCGATCTCTTTCGCGGCGATGGCCGAGCGCCAGCAGGCACTGGCGCGCGAAGTCGCGAAGGATCCGGCGGTCGAGAGCCTGAGCGCGTTCATCGGCATCGACGGCGACAACACGGCGCTGAACACCGGCCGGATGCTGATCAACCTGAAGCCGCTCGCCGAGCGCGACGCCAGCGCCAGCGAGGTGATCCGCCGGCTCGAAACGCGGCTCGCCGCGCTGCCCGGCATCCGGCTGTACATGCAGCCGGTGCAGGACCTGACGATCGAAGACCGGATCAGCCGCACGCAATACCAGTTCTCGGTCGAGGAAACCGATCCCGAGCGGCTGGCACTGTGGGTGCCGCGCCTCGTCGAGCGGCTGCGCGCGTTGCCCGAGCTGGTCGACGTGGCCAGCGACCTGCAGGATCGCGGCCTGCAGGCGTGGCTCGACATCGATCGCGACGCGGCCTCGCGGCTCGGCGTGTCGATGAGCGCGATCGACAACGCGCTGTACAGCGCCTTCGGCCAGCGCCAGGTGTCGACGATCTTCACGCAGGCGAGCCAGTACCGGGTCGTGCTCGAGGTCGCACCGCAGTTCCAGTCGGGTCCCGAGGCGATCGACACGCTGCGTGTGGCCGGCCGCGACGGCCAACTCGTGCCGCTGTCGAGCATCGTGCGCGTCGTCGAGCGTCCGACCGAACTGGTCATCAACCGGATCGCGCAGTTCCCGGCCGCGACGATCTCGTTCAACCTGGCGCCCGGCGTCGCGCTCGGCGATGCCGTCGAGGCCGTGCGCGCCGCCGAAGCCGGGCTCGGATTGCCGGCCAGCACGCAGACGCGCTTCCAGGGGGCGGCGCTGGCCTTCCAGGCCTCGCTCGACAGCACGGTGCTGCTGATCCTGGCCGCGCTGGTCACGATGTACATCGTGCTCGGCGTGCTCTACGAGAGCTACATCCACCCGATCACGATCCTGTCGACGCTGCCGTCTGCGGGCATCGGCGCGCTGCTCGCGCTGATGCTGGCCGATCGCGAGCTCGGCATCGTGGCCGTGATCGGCATCGTGCTGCTGATCGGCATCGTCAAGAAGAACGCGATCATGATGATCGACTTCGCGCTCGACGCCGAACGTCAGCAGGGCAAGTCGCCGCGCGAGGCGATCTTCCAGGCCTGCCTGCTGCGCTTTCGTCCGATCCTGATGACGACGATGGCGGCGCTGCTGTCGGCGCTGCCGCTGATGCTGGGCACCGGCGTCGGCTCGGAACTGCGCCAGCCGCTGGGCATCGCGATGGTCGGCGGGCTGCTCGTCAGCCAGGTGCTCACGCTGTTCACGACGCCGGTCATCTACCTGGCCTTCGACCGCGCTGCGCGCAGGATGGCGGCACGGCGATGAACTTCTTCGAGACCTTCGTGCGCCGGCCGATCGCCACGACGCTGCTGACGCTGGCCATCGTGCTGGCCGGGATGGCGGCGTTGCGGATGCTGCCGGTGGCACCGCTGCCGCAGGTCGACTACCCGACGATCTCGGTCTCCGCCTCGCTGCCCGGCGCGAGCCCCGAGACGATGGCGGCAACCGTGGCCACGCCGCTCGAGCGCGCGCTCGGCCGCATTGCCGGCGTCAACGAGATGACCTCGAGCAGCTCGCTCGGCAGCAGCTACATCGTGCTGCAGTTCGACCTCGAGCGCAGCATCGACAGCGCCGCCAACGAAGTGCAGGCGGCGATCAACGCGGCGCGCAGCACGCTGCCGAGCAGCCTCGTGCGCAACCCGACCTACCGCAAGGTCAACCCGGCCGATGCGCCGATCGTGATCCTCGCGCTGACCTCGGACACGATGACGCGCGGCCAGCTCTACGACGTCGCATCGACGGTGCTGGCCCAGAAGCTGTCTCAGCTGGCCGGCGTCGGGCAGGTCACCGTCGGCGGCAGCTCGCTGCCGGCCGTGCGCGTGCAGGTCAATCCGCTGCAGCTCGACCATCACGGGCTGAGTCTCGAATCGGTGCGCACGGCGATCGCGGCCGCGAACTCGAACCGGCCCAAGGGCGCGGTCGCCGACGATCGGCGCCATTGGCAGATCGGTGCCAGCGACCAGTTGCGCAGCGCCGCCGAGTACATGCCGCTGATCGTCAGCTATCGCGACGGGGCCGCGGTGCGTCTGTCCGACGTGGCCACCGTGCTCGATTCGGTCGAGGACGAGCGCCACGCCGGCTCGGCCAACGGCAAGCCGTCGGTGCTGCTGATCGTGCGGCGCGAGCCGGCCGCGAACATCATCGAGACCGTCGACCGGATCCACGCGCTGATGCCGCAGCTTCGCGCGTCGATCCCGGCGGCCGTCGACCTCGGGCTGGTAATGGATCGCACGACGACGATCCGCGCGTCGCTGCATGAAGTGCAGCAGACGCTGATGCTGTCGATCGCGCTGGTCGTGCTGGTCGTGTTCCTGTTCCTGCGCAGCGCGACGGCCACGCTGGTTCCGGCCGTCGTCGTGCCGACCGCGCTGGTAGGCACCTTCGGCGTCATGTACCTGGCCGGCTACAGCCTCGACAACCTGTCGCTGATGGCGCTGACGATCGCCACTGGTTTCGTCGTCGACGACGCGATCGTCGTCGTCGAGAACATCGCGCGGCGCATCGAGGCCGGCGAGCCACCTGTGATCGCGTCGATCCGCGGCGCGCGCGAGGTCGGCTTCACCGTCATCGCGATCAGCGTGTCGCTGATCGCCGTCTTCATCCCGATCCTCGCGATGGGCGGCATCGTCGGGCGGCTCTTCCGCGAGTTCGCCGTCGTGCTGTCGGTCGCGATCCTGATTTCGCTGCTGGTGTCGCTGACGACGACGCCGATGATGTGTGCTCGATTGCTGCGGCCGCGGGCGAGGCGGGACGGCGCGACAGCCTCCGGGCGAGCCGCCGCGCTCGGGCGCCGGGTGACCGAGTCGGGCCGCCGCGTCATCGACGTCGCCGCAGACCGCTACTCGCGCAGCATCGGCTGGGCGCTCGACCACGGCCCGCTGATGCTGGCGCTGCTGCTCGCGACGATCGCGCTGAACGTCTGGCTCTACACGGTCGTACCGAAGGGCTTCTTCCCGGAGCAGGACACCGGGCGCATCTTTGCGTCGATCCGCGGCGACCAGAGCATCTCGTTTCGCGCAATGCGCGAAAAGCTCGACGCCTTCGTCGACATCGTGCGCCAGGACCCGGCGGTCGAGAACGTCACCGCGTACATCGGCGGCTCGCGAATCAACCGCGGCACGATGTTCATTTCGCTGAAGCCCCTTGCGCAGCGCACCGAAGACGCCGAAGCGGTGATCGAGCGGCTGCGCACGGCCAGCGCCAGCGTGCCGGGCGCCTCGCTGTACATGGCGCCGTCGCAGGAGGTGCGCATCGGCGGACGTTCGAGCGGCTCGCAGTACCAGTACACGCTGAAGTCCGACGACCTCGACGAGCTGCGCCTGTGGGAGCCGCGCGTGCGGCTGGCGATGAGCCGGCTGCCGCAGTTGCGCGACATCGATACCGACCGCGACGACGGCGGCCGGCAGATCGACCTCGCGATCGACCGCGACGCGGCTGCGCAATTCGGCATCGATTCGCGGCAGGTCGGCAACCTGCTGAACAACGCCTTCGGCCAGCGCCAGGTCTCGACGATCTACGAGCCGCTGAACCAGTACCGTGTGGTGCTCGAAGTGGCACCGCAATATCGCGACGGGCCGTCAGATCTCGATTCGGTCCGTCTCACGTCGCCCGACGGCGCGCTCGTGCCGCTGTCGGCCGTCGCCGGCTGGACGCCGGGCACGACACGCCTGGGCGTCTATCACCAGGACCAGTTCGCAGCGAGCACGATCTCGTTCAACCTCGCCGAGGGCGTCTCGCTGTCGGAAGCGACCGACGAGATCCGCGATGCGGTTGCGCGCCTGGGTCCGCCAGCGTCCATGACGGGCAGTTTCGAAGGCACCGCCGGCGCGTTCCAGCGCTCGCTCGAAAACCAGCCGCTGCTGATCCTGGCGGCGCTGATCGCCGTCTACCTGGTGCTCGGCATTCTCTACGAAAGCCTGGTGCACCCGCTCACGATCCTGTCGACGCTGCCCTCGGCCGGCGTCGGCGCGTTGCTGGCGCTGATGGCCACCGACACCGAGTTCAGCGTGATCGCGCTGATCGGCGTGCTGCTGCTGATCGGCATCGTCAAGAAGAACGCGATCATCATGATCGACTTCGCGCTGGCCGCCCAGCGCGAGCAGGGACTGTCGCCGCGCGAGGCGATCCATCGTGCGTGCCGGCTGCGCTTTCGTCCGATCCTGATGACGACGATGGCGGCGATGCTCGGTGCAGTGCCGCTGGCGCTCGGGGCCGGCGACGGCGCCGAGCTGCGGCGCCCGCTCGGCATCGCGATCGTCGGCGGCCTGGCGCTCAGCCAGTTGCTGACGCTGTATACGACGCCGGTCGTCTATCTTTACCTCGACCGGCTGCGTTCGCGGGTGGCCGGCCGGCGCGCGGGACGCGGCGCCATGACGAGCCGCGGCACACCGGCCGCAAGTGAGCCGGCAGCAGGCACGAGCCGCGGGTGAACCGGGAACTTCGATTTCGTCGATGAAAAGAACCAAGACGCGGCAGCCACGCAGCCTGGAAGAGATGCGCAGCATCGAATGGGGGCTCCGCATGCATGCCGGCCGAAGTCGGGCCCTCTCGGCGCTGCTGGCAAGCGCGCTGGCCGCCTGCAGCACCACCCCCGAGTACCAGACGCCGACGGTCGAGATGCCGGCTGCCTTTCGGCACGCGCCGGCCGAAGACGGCTGGCAGCTCGCGCGCCCGGCGCAGCCCGGGAACGAGGCCTGGTGGGCGGTCTTCGAAGATCGCCGGCTCGACACGCTGATGGCGGCGCTCGAGGCCGGCAACCAGGACCTGCGCGTGGCCGAGGCGAACTACCGGCAGGCACTCGCCGCCACCAACAGCGCGCGCGCCGGGCTGTACCCGCAAGTATCGGGCGGCGCTGCCGGATCGCGCAGCCGCATCGCGGGCCGATCGACCGGCCTCGCCGACGGGAGCGGATCCGCCGGCACGCGCAGCGACTACCTGCTCGACCTGCAGGCGAGCTGGGAACTCGACCTATGGGGGCGCGTGCGCGCGAGCGTCGGCGTCGCCGAGGCCAGCGCCGCCGCCAGTGCAGCCGACCTGGCAGCGCTGCGCCTGTCGCTGCAGGCGCAGCTCGCCCAGAGCTATTTCGAACTGCGGGTGGCCGATGCCCAGCGCCGCGTGTTCGCCGACACCGTCGTCTCGTACCAGCGCTCGCTGAAACTGACGCGCGACCGGCTCGCCGTCGGCGTCGCCGCGCGCGGCGACGTCGCCCAGGCCGAAGCTCAGTTGAAGAATTCCGAGGCGCAGTCGATCGAACTCGACC
>CALLYQ010000070.1 GCA_937858875.1 uncultured Lautropia sp.
TCGGCTGCGCAAAGGCCGGCGTGCGGAAAGCCCGGCTCGCGCCTTCGCCGAGACGGCGGTGCGTAGAAAAACGATTCGCACGTCTCGGCGGTCGGGGCATTGAAGTCCGCTTCGCTCTGCGATTCACTCCACGATCGTCTGCGACTGCTCGCGCATGTACAGCGGCAGGTACCAGTATGAGCCGATCGCCTTGCCGGTGCTGCCGCTGGCTTTCCAGCCGCCGAACGGCTGGTAGCCGGGCCAGGCACCGGTGGTCGCGCCCTGCGGGCGGTTCACGTAGGTGACACCGGCCTCGATCCGGTCGAGGAAGGCGTCGACTTCGTCGACGGCACCGTAGAAACCGGCGGTCAGCCCGTAGTCGGACGTGTTGGCCAGTGCGATGCCCTCGTCGACCGAATCGATCTCGTCGAGCAGCACGATCGGTGCGAACAGTTCCTGCTGCCATAGTGCATGGCCGCGTGGCACGGAAGCCAGCGTCGGGGCGACGAACCAGCCGCGTTCGCGTTCGCCCTCGCTGAGCAGCCGGCCGCCCGCGTACAGCTTGCCGCTCTCCTTGATCGCTTCTGCAGCGCGCTGGTAACGCTGCCGTGCCGCCTGGTTGACCAGCGGCCCCATCCAGTTCTCCAGCAATGTCGGGTCGCCGACGCCGATCGCCTCGGTGAGTGCCACGATGCGCTCGCGCAGGTCGTCGGCCGCCTCGCGCTGTACATAGACGCGCGACGCGGCCGAGCACTTCTGTCCCTGCAGGCCGAATGCCGAGCGCACGATGCCGGAGGCGGCCCGTTCGAGATCGGCGTGCCGGCTGACGATGACCGCGTTCTTGCCGCCCATCTCCGCAATGCAGGGGCGGACCCAGCGCCCGCCGGCGAATTCGCGTGCGATCGCGGTGCCGACCTGGCGCGAGCCGGTGAAGGTGATGCCGGCGATACCGGGGTGCTTCGCCAGCGCATCGCCGACGGTGCTGCCGGAACCGGTGACGTGGTTCAGCACACCGGCCGGCAGGCCGGCGTCGGCAAAAGCCTGCATCAGCATCGTGCCGCTCCATGCGGTATCCGATGCGGTCTTGAAGACCACGGTATTGCCTGCGGCCAGCGCCGCGCCGATCGGGCCGCCGGATAGCGCAAACGGGAAGTTGAAGGGAGCAATGACCGCCCAGACGCCGTAGGGGCGCAGCCGTGTCCGGTTGCGGCTCGTGAAGCCGGGCAGCGGATCGAGTGGCAGCACGCGGTCGAAACCCTCGCTTTCCTCCAGCCGGTCGCAGTACCAGTGGATCAGGTCGGCGGTTTCCTGCACCTCGCCCAGCGACTCCATCCGGTTCTTGCCGACCTCGATCGACAGGCCGGCCGACAGCATCCAGACGCGCTCCTCGATCAGCGCCGCGGCGCGTCGCAGTACCGCAAGCCGATCGCGCCAGGGCGTGCGCGACCAGGCCGCAAACGCGCCGCTGGCGGCCTGGACCGCCAGATGGGCATGGCTCGCATCGCCGGCCTGGAAGCTGCCGACGAGAATCTCGCGATCGATCGGCGATCGCAACTCGAAACTGCGATCGGCCAGCGCCTCGCGCCCCCCGATCGACATCGCATGCCTGCCGCCGAGCGTGCTGCGGACTTCGCCGAGCGCCGCCTCGAATCGCTGGTGCATCTCGGGCGGCGGGTCGAACATCGTCGAATAAGTCAGGCGATAGGCACTTGCGTTGGACATTCTTCGGTCTCCTGTCTGTAGCGCTTCACGGGTGTTTGCGTCATGCCGACGGCCATTCGGAAAACGCTCGCATGCTATGATTCCGCGCTTTGTGGAACGTTACGGTTTCGCTGATGGCCCCGAGCATACAAGGGCGGGCGGTCCGTTTTACGTTACCTCGGCAAGGCTGTTCTTTCGGCAGGCGTAAACCTCCTCCAACAAGACGCAGCGAAGGGCTTTCCCGCATCTCGCGCCGGACGCCGTATCGAATTTGCTGTCGCGCGAGCATTCTTCGTTCGCCGATGACCCGATGAGCCGGCTGTCCGGACGTTTTCGCATCTTTGCGCGCGCGCTGCCGCGTCTGCTGCTCAAGCCCTTGCGCCGCAGGCCCCGGCAAATCCGGCGCGTCCTGATTGCCCACCATCTGCTGCTGGGCGACACGCTGCTGCTCGCCCCCTTGCTCGCGAAGTTGCGGGCCCGGTATCCGGATGCCGAAATCGCGCTCGCCTGTCCGCCGGCCACGCTCCCGCTCTTCGGTGGGCATCCGTTCCAGGCCACTGCCTTGCCCTTCGACCGGCACGACGCCTCGTCGATCGCCGCAATCCTGCATTCCGGACCCTATGACCTGGGCATCGTTCCTGGCGACAACCGCTACAGCTGGCTGGCGCTCGCCGCGGGCTGTCGCTGGATCGTCGCGCACAGCGGCGACGCACCTGCCTGGAAGAACTGGCCGGTCGACGAGACGGTGCCGTATCCGGATGCACCTGCCGCCTGGGCGGACTTCGTGACCGAGCTGGTCGAAGGTGCGCCGCCGCGGCCGTATCGGCGCGGTGACTGGGCTGCGCCGAACGCCGCGGCATTGCCCGATGCCGAACGGCTCGCCGCGCGCTACGTGGTTTTTCATCTCGGTGCCAGCTCGGCGGTCAAGCGCTGGCCTGCGGATCGTTGGCGCCGGCTGGCGCAGCTGGTCGAGTCGCTCGGATACGCCCCCGTATGGAGTGGCGGCCCTGGCGAAGCGCAGTTTGTTCGTGCCGTCGATCCCGAAGGGCGGTATCCGGACTTCGCGGGACGGCTCGATCTTGGACAGGTCTGGCATCTGTTCGCCGGCGCGAGCGCCGTCGTCTGTCCCGATACCGGAGTTGCCCATCTCGGGCGTCTGATCGGCGTGCCCACCGTGACGCTTTTCGGTCCGGGCAATCCCTTGATCCATGGCGCCGGCGAATACTGGGCCGACATGCCCTTCGTGCCCGTCTGGATCCCGGAGATGCCCTGTCGCGATCAACCGACGATGTTCCGCCGAGAAGCTGCCTGGATCAGGCGATGCGATCGCAACGCGACGACCTGTGTCGCCTGGCGAGGCGATCACGCGCAGTGCATGGGCCTGCTTTCCGTGGAGTCGGTGGGCGAGGCTTTGCGCAAACTGCTGGCGGCCCGATGATGCCGAGCCGGGCGGAACGAGTGGAGCGCGTACTGTGGATCGCTTGTCCGGTCCTGTTGTTCGTGATGATGTTCGGGCACACGACGGCGATCGTGAATCTCGCGCTCGTGCTGGTGCTGGCCGGCAACGTGGCCGCGGCTTGCTCGCCGGCTCGCCCGTCGCCGGGGCAGTGGCCGCTGATGTTGCCGATGGCTGTCTGGGCGGCCTGGGCGCTCGCGAGCGTGGCCTGGTCCGCGCATCCGGAAGTCAGCCTGCACGCGTGGCTCGACGAGGTGGTGTACCCCGCGCTGGTCTTCTGGGGGTTCTGGCTGCTGGGCACGCGGCTGCGACGCCCGGGCTTGCTGATGCTGGTGCCCGGTTTGGCCTGCGCGCTGCTGGCAGCGATGAGCGCCATCCATTGGGGGCTGCTGCAGCCGCCGACACCCGATACGTTCCCGCTGCGCTTCTATAACCGGGTCGGACATACGAGCACGCTCGCAGTGTTCGCGATGCCTCTTTTCGCCGGGCTGCTGTTTCATCGGCGATGGAAGATCCTCGGGATCGCCGGAATCGCCTGCTGCCTGTTCATCGGTCTTGCGACTCTGAACCGCTTTTTCTGGCCGGCGGCGGTGGTGACGCTTCTCGTGGCGCTGTTGCCGCTATACCGGCGGCACGTGCTGCTGGTCCTCAGCGCTACCTTGATCGTCGGCGTGCTGGGGCTTTCGATGCTCGAGTTCAGCTCTCGCCTGCGACTGGACGTTCCCGCGCCCGCGCTGGTGGAACCCGCTGGCGAAGGCGACGGCCTGCTCGAGCTGCTGTCGCGGGCGCTGGTGGGCGTCGACAAGACGCTGTTGTCCGATGCGCGGCCACGATTCTGGGAGTACTACGTCGAGGTCGGCATGCGCAACGCGTGGATCGGCGTCGGCTTCGGCAAGCCGCTCCCGGGAATGGCATACCGGGACGAGCTGCCCGACGATCTCTCTGTCTTCGAACCCTATGTGTCGACGCACGCGCACAACCTGTTTCTCAACACCTGGTTGCAGACCGGTTTCGTGGGGCTGGCACTGCAGCTCGTGCTGCTGGCGAGCCTCGCCTGGCAGTTCCGCTGGCACTGGCGGGCGAGCGACTGGTGGGCGCCGGCGGGCCTGGCGCTGGTCGCCGGCATGCTGACGAAGAACCTCACCGACGATTTCATGTGGAAGACGACGATGCTCGCGTTCTGGGCGTTCGCCGGGCTGTTGCTGGGCCTGGCGCAGTGCGCCGGCGATCATCGCGCTTCGGGTATCGTGGCCGCAGGCACGAGCCAGGACAGCATCGATGCGGATAGGCATCTCGTGTAACCGATTCGGCCGCGGCGGCGGGCTCGAGCGCTATGCGCTCGACATCGCCGGCGCACTCGCCGCGCACCCTCGGGATCGCGTCATCGTCTATGCGCGCGAGTTCGACGAGGTGCCCGGCATGCCGCCAGTCGAGGCACGGCGCATCGGTGTTCGCGGCTGGCCGGGCAAATGGCGCGATCAGCTGTTTTCCTTTCGGCTGCAATCGCAGCGCCGTCACTGCGACGTCCTGATCTCGTGCAACCGCGTGCGCGGCGCCGACATCGCGATCTGCGGCGGCACGCACCGCGGCTATCTGAAGGCGCGCGGCGCGCCGACCCGGCTGTCGGACAGCGCGCAGATCCGACTGGAATCCGATTTCTATGCCGGCGCCGTGCGCGTCGTCGCGCACTCGCGACTGATGCGGGACGAACTGCGCGAGCTGTACGGACTGCCCGAGGATCGCATCGAGCTGCTGTACCCGCCGGTGGACACGCGTCGCTTCGGGCTCGTCGATCGACAGGCCCGGCGGGCGCTGCGCGAGCGGGGCATCGATGCCGAAGCCAAACAGGCCACCCGACTTCGCAGCATCCGCC
>CALLYQ010000071.1 GCA_937858875.1 uncultured Lautropia sp.
GATGGCCGCCAGGCTGGCCGCCCGGCGGCGCGAGTGGCTCCGGTCCGCGGCCCGGATCGAGTGGCTGCCGTCCGTCCGATGTCGACCGGAGGCGTCGAGCGAGGGCAATGCATCGGTACTCATTCGCGCCCCCCGGCCGTCAGCCGTCGTCGCCGATCAGCGGCACGGGCGGCCGCTCGGACTCCGGTTCGTCCGCCTCGCGCCTGATACGCCGGATCGACACGAGCCCTCCGAGCAGCAGGCCGCCGCCGAGCATCGCGAGCCCGCCGCCGGCAAGGCGCGGATCCTCGCGCAGGCTCGCGAGCAGGCCTCGATCGCCGCTGCCCGGCTCGCCCGAGCCTCCCATCGAAGTCTTCGTTCCGCCCTTGCCTTCGAGCGCTTGCACGCGGCGTTCGAGATCGGCCCTTTCGCGCAGCAGCGTGTTCTGCTCGTTGATGATCGTCTGGCCCTTGATCAGGTTCGACCAGCCGTGCGAGTAGGTCCAGCCGCCCGGGTTCACGTGCTGCAAGCCCTTCATGTAGCGGGCGACGTCCTGTTCCCACATCTCGGCGAAGGTGCGGTCGACGATCGTCGGGTTGTTGCCGATGGAGAAGAACAGCGACCCGAAGGCACCGGGCTCGTCCTTGTCGGGCTCGGGCAGCGGTGGACGATTCGTCTTCTGCCCGGGCAGCAGTCCGTCGTCGTAAAGCTGCTGGACGACCTTGCGCGTGTCCTCGACCAGGTCGACGCCGTGCTTGATCCCTTTGTCGACCATGTCGAGGTAGGTCTTCGCGAAGCGCGGCGAATGGCAGTTCGAACAGGTCGTCTGCCAGGCCGCCTTGCGTTCCTCGAACCACGGGTGGTCGAGGTTGTCGGCGATCGTCTTGAACGGCAAGAAGCCCCAGCGCACCTTGCGCACGAGGTTGTGCGTGTACTTGCCGTTGAACTCGAAGTGGCAGGTCTGACAGGTCGGCCCGGTCTGGCCGCCCTTCGCGAAGGCGTCGGCGAGCCGCGCATGCCAGTTCCAGGTGCCGCCCAGCGTCTGGTAGACGGTGCCGTGCTTCGACAGCATGAACTGCTCGTACTCATTGTGGTCGACGCCGTTGTGGCAGGTCGCACAGGCTTCGGGCCGGCGCGAGTCGATCGTGGCGAACTCGTGTCGCGTGTGACAGGTGTCGCACTTGGTCTGGTTGACGTGGCACATCGTGCAGCCGGCGGCCACTTCGCGCTGCTGCAGCGCGGCCCAGGTCGCCGTCTCGACGTTGGCCGTGTAGTCGACGGCGTGCGACGGATGGCCGTCGGCCCACTGCTTCTGCGGCCAGCTCAGCGTGTCGCGCTCGGATTCGGCCTCGGCGAACTGCCGGACATGGCAGCTGCCGCAGACGGCGCGGTCGGGCATGCGCAGGTCCTTCGCGTGATTGCCCGCCTTCCAGTCGATGCCCATGTGGCAGTCGGCGCACTGCACCTGAGCGAGCCGGGCGTCTTGCGCGAGCAGGCCCTGCGAGCGCAGGTTGTCCTCGACCTCGACGATGATCTCCTTCTTGTAGGCGCGCACGTCGGTGTCGGGCAGCGCACGGATCTCGTCGAGCCTCGCATGCACGCTCTTTTCCCATGATTTCACCCAGCCGTGGGTGACGCCGACGTGGCACTGCACGCACTGCTCGCGCGTGACCTCGATGTCGATCGGCGGCGGTTCGTAGAACAGCGTCGGCGCGAAGTACTGGTCCATCGGGATCGGTTCCCACCACTTCGCGAACTTGCCCTTCGTGAGCTCGGCGCGCCAGCGCGTGGACAGCGCGTCGAAGAGTTCCTTCGGCGAGGCGTCGCGGCTCAGGCCCAGCGCCTTCAGCTGCTCGTCGGGCACCGTATCCCATACGGTGGCGGAGCCGGGAAGATGCGTTGCCAGCGTCAAGCCGGCAACGAGGACCAAGCCGATCACACGCGCAAACATGGGGCCTCCTCCCCAGCGGCTTTACGCCGACACCTGACGTGCCCGCTGGTACGGCCCAGTATCCTCGGCTGGCCGCGAGGGGCAAGAGCCATGGGGGTGAGAACCGATGGCGCCATGGGCCGTCGCTGGCATGGGTCCATGCGCAGTGGTCCGAAGCGCATCGGCGCCAAGGCCCATGCTTCGCCACGATCAGGGCGGACCGAGCGTCGGCACCGATCTACAGGCCTGCGCAACGCGTGCAACGCCCGCGTCGATTTCGTCCTCGTCGAGTGCCGCGTAACCGAGCATGACCGTGCGTTCGAATCGCGCTGCAGCGGCCGATCCGGTCACCTGCGCATTGCCGGTCGCGAGCCCGTAGACACCGACATCGTATGCGCGCGCCTGCCGCTCGAGCGCGGCGGCGGGCGGAAAGCCCGGCGGCAACTGCCAGGCCAAGTGCATTCCGGCCTGGGCGCCCGCGACCCGGGCTTCGCCGAAGCGCTGCTCGAGCGCCTCGATCAGCCGGTTGCGCCGCGCACGGTAGATCGTGCGCACGCGGCGCAGATGCTGCGCGAAGGCGCCCGAGGACAGGAACTCGGCGAGCAGCGCCTGCGCGTACCAGGGCGAGCAGTTGTTCAGCAGCGCCTTGGCGCAGCACGCGTCGGCGATCAGGTGCGGCGGCAGGATCATGTAGCCGACGCGCAGGCCGGCGCCGAGACTCTTCGAGAACGTCCCCAGGTAGATGACCTGTTCGTGCTCGTCCGCTGCCTTCATCGCAGGCAGCGGCGTGGCGTCGTAGTGGAAGTCGCTGTCGTAATCGTCTTCGACGATGTAGCTGCCGCAGCGCGCTGCCCAGGCATGCAGGCGATGGCGCCGCTGCGGCGACAGCGTCGCGCCGGTCGGATACTGGTGCGACGGCGTCAAGTAGACGAAGGCAGCGTCGCGCGGCAGCCGGTCGACGTCAATGCCCTCATCGTCGACGTCGACCGGCGTCAGCCGGGCGCCGTGGCTGGCGAAGACGCGGGCCGCCCCGAGATAACAGGGATTCTCGGTCGCGACTTCGGTGCCTTCGCGGATGAACAGCCGGGCCAGGATCGCCAGGCCTTCCTGGATACCGTGCGTGATCAGCACTTCGTCGGCGCCGGCCTTGATGCCGCGCGCCGCGCCGACATGGCCGGCGACCGCCTGGCGCAGCGCCGGCAGCCCCGCCGGATGGCCGTAGTCGCTATGGCCCGCCTGCATCTCGGGCAGCAGCCGCCGGATCGCATCGCGCCAGATCCGCACCGGAAACAGCCGGGCATCGGGGCGCCCGACCCAGAAGTCGTAGCGCACCGGCTGCTCGTACGGAGAACGGACGACATGCGCCTGACCGCGCAGCCGCAGCCGCGCGCTTCGACGCAGGCCCGGGGTCTCCGGCGCTTCTTCGATGGGCGACGCCAGCGCGAATCCCTCGAAGACAGGCGCCGAGGCCACGAAGGTACCGACCGGCTGGCGCACCTCCAGATAACCCTCGGCGACCAGTCGCTCGTAGGCCAGCACGACGGTATTGCGCGAGACACCGAGGTCGGCCGCGAGCACGCGGCTGGGCGGCAAGCGCATGTCCGGCTTCAGGCGCCCGTCGCTGATCAGTTGCCTGAGCTGCTCGAAGATCTGGGCCTGCAGGCTCGGCCCGGCCTGCATGGCGACGCGCAGCGGCAGTTGCATCGTTCGGCTCTCCAGAAAGGCGGCTTGCGTCGGCGACGCTTGCCGGACCCGAGATCAGGCGACGAACGACGCTACGCGCTGGACGAACGAAGGTCAACCATGCGGACGGGGCCCCGCGCCGCCTCCCGGCACTGGGCGCTGCCATCGGGTTGCAAATTCTAACTTATTGTTTTATAATGACTTTTTCGCGCGCACCAAGAAGACGCGCCCCGCCATCCACCAGGAGATTCCCGAAACCAATGACGACCCCATCTTCCGCCCGCATGATGTATGCGATCCGTTGCCGGGTTTCCGGCAGCCGGACACGCGCCGAAATCGACGACTTCCTGATCGAACACCCCGTGACACGCAAGCTCGTTGCGTTCACGACGCTCGATTCGCCATGGCGCCACAGTCCGGCCCTGCTTCCGCAGGCCGAGGCGCAGGCCAGGGCCGACGAACTGCGGCGGACGAGCGGGGATCCCTGGCAGATCGAACTCGCGCCGAACGCCTGCCCGAGTTGCGCTCGCGAGATCGGCCCCGACCGCATCGACTTCTGCTATCCGCGCGGCCTCAAGAGCGGTCCGTGGCGCGCAGGTTGCAACGAGCATGACGGCGGCTGCGGCTTCGAGATCGAGGGAAGTTCCTACGACGACGTCGTCACCAAGTGGAACGAGATGCAGGCCGAGGAGCTGGAGACCGCCTGAGCTCCAGAGCAACGAGTGCCATCGCGACGGCGGCTCTATAGCGACATCGACGGCCGTTTCGCCATCGCAGCACGCCAGCGCAGCAGCTCGGAGTGCTGCTCTCCGGGCTTCAGCTTCACGATCCGAGCGAAATCGACGACGACGACCGCGGTGACGTCGGCGATGCTGAACCGTTCCGTCGCGATGAATTCGCGGCCGGCCAAGCGCTCGTTCAACGTGTTGAAGAACTGCGCCGCCCGGGCCAGCCCGCGTTCGGCGAGCGCAGGAATCTGCGCGTAATCGACCGGCCCGGGCAGCGCCCGGTTTGCCATCGCCGGCGAGCTGTTGCGCAGCGCCTCGGCAACGGCCATCAGGCCCTCGAACTCGATACGCCACTGCCAGCTCGCGATCTCGGCCTTTTCCTCCGGCGTCTTGCCGAGCAGCGGCGGATCCGGAAAACGCGCCTCGATGTACGCGATGATCGCCGCGTTGTCGGTCAGAACCGTGCCGCCGTCGACGCGCAGCGCCGGCACCGTGCACTGCGGATTCACGCGCCGGAACTCTTCGCCGAACTGCTCACCCTTGCGCAGGTCGATCTGCACCGTCTCGTGTTCGACCCCTTTCTCGGCCAGCAGGATCCGGGCGCGGCGCGGGCTTGGAGCAGTGCTGCAGTCGTAGAACGTGATCATCGCGAAATCCTCCGGCCAGGGTCAGCTGGAACTCAGCTTGTCCTGCGTCTTCGTGTCGAAGTCGCTGGCGTCGTGACGTTCGTGAAGCTGGCTCGACGGCTCGCCCCAGGTGCGGTTGACCATGCGGCCGCGCTGCGCGGCCGGCCGCTCGGCGATCCGGTCGGCCCAGCGAACGACGTTCTCGTATTCGTGCACCTGCAGGAACTCGCCGGCCTCGTAGAGCACTCCCTTGACCAGCGCCCCGTACCAGGGCCAGACCGCGATGTCGGCGATCGTGTAGTCGTCGCCGGCCAGGTATTCGCTTTCGGCAAGCCGCCGGTCGAGTACGTCGAGCTGGCGCTTGACCTCCATCGCGTAACGATCGATCGCGTATTCGATCTTGATCGGCGCGTAGGCGTAGAAGTGGCCGAAGCCGCCGCCGAGGAAAGGTCCGCTGCCCATCTGCCAGAACAGCCAGGACAGGCATTCGGCCCGCTGCGCGGCGTCGCTGGGCAGCAAGGCGCCGAACTTCTCTGCGAGGTACAGCAGGATCGCTCCCGATTCAAAGACCCGTATCGGGTTCGGCCCGCTGCGGTCGAGCAGGGCCGGGATCTTCGAGTTCGGGTTGATGGCGACGAAGCCGCTGCCGAACTGCGCACCTTCGTTGATCGGAATCAGCCAGGCGTCGTATTCGGCGCCGGCATGCCCGAGTGCCAGCAGCTCTTCGAGCATCACCGTGACCTTGACGCCGTTCGGCGTGCCCAGCGAGTAGAGCTGCAACGGATGGCGGCCGGTCGGCAGCTCCTTCTCGTGCGTGGCCCCGGCCATCGGGCGGTTGATGTTGGCGAACCGTCCGCCGTGACCCTGCTTCCAGGTCCAGACGGCGGGCGGCGTGTATTCGGTGGAATCGGTCATGGGCGGGATCTCCGAGGAAGAGGCGTTTGCGATGGCGGACGGCGCTTGCGCCGCGCGGCTGATTCTTGTGCCGGGAGTGTACCGGCGGCGACCGGATCGGCGGCAAGCTGCTCGAGCCAGAACAGCGCATCGACCCAGGACATGAAACTCGCCAGATAGTCGGGCGAGGTGTCGCGCATCAGGCCGAGCGAGCGCAACACCAGGTGCTCCGAGTTCAGCGGACCGGCGTTTTCCGGGGCCTGCGCAAACGATCGGCTGAGTCGCCGCTCGACGGCGAGGCGCGACCAGGTCGCGCGGAAACGCTCCACGCTCCTGAGTTCGTCGTCGGGAGAGTGCCGACCGATCTCGTCGAGCAATGCGGCCAGCGGACTGGATCGGCCTCGCGCTTCCAGCCGGGCCAGCAGCTGGCGCAGGCCGCCGAAGTCGCCGTTGTCGCCACGCTGCCTCAGTGCCGTCGCGGCTTCGGGGAAGCGCTCGCCCGCGCCGGCGAGCGCTTCCCGGGCCTCGGTTCGGGCACGCTCGAAACGCTCGAGGTAGTCGGTCATCGCCCGGGCCAGCCGGCCTTCCAGCAGCGGGCGGATCGTGCTCGGGCAGGCGCTCGCGCGTTCGCTCAGCGCCTCGATGAATCGGAAACCGACCGGATCGAAGCGATCGGCGCCGCAAGCCCGCAGGGAAGCGATCGTCGGCTCCCGTTCGACGACGCGAGCCGGATCGTTGCCGATCATCGGACAGTCGCGGTCACTGCGTGAAGCCGCGACGATTTCGGCACCGGCGCCATCTCGACCCGCCGGTTCAGCGCGCGCCCTTCAGCATCGGCGTTCGAAGCGACCGGCTGCTCGGCTCCGAAAGCGGCGGCGAAGACCGACGAGGCTGGCACGCCCACCTCGATCAACGCGCGGGTCACCGTCAGCGCCCGCTGCGCGGAGAGATCCCAGTTGTCGGCGAAGCGGCGGTTGTTGTCGTGCACCGGACGGTCGTCGGTGAAGCCGCTGATCATCAGCATTTCGTCGTGATCGGCCAGGTAAGCGGCGAGCGGCGTGGCCAGGCTCTCGAGCAGCTGTCGTCCTTCATCCTGCAGCTCGTCGGAATTCAGCGCGAACAGCACGCTGCCGCTGATGCCGATGCGTCCGTCGTCGAGGCTGACGCGTCCGGCGGCCAGCGGGGCGGCCAGCGCCTTCTCGAGCGCCTCGTGCCGCTGCTCGGCGGCCTGGCGAAGACTGGTCTCGCTTTCGAGCTGGCTCGCCAGCTCGAGCTGCACGCCGAGCACGCCGACGAGGATCAGCACGAAGGCGCCGAGCAGGCCCGCCATCAGGTCGCCGAAAACGGCCCATGCCGAGCCGGACCAGGCGCCGCCGGCGTCGATCTCGTCCATCATCAGGCCTCGTCGGCCAGCGATAGTTCGGTGGCCGGCGGCGCCTCGTTGCGGGCGAGCCGTGCGAGATCCTCGACCACCTGCCTTTGCGATGCGACGCTCAGGTCGATGAGCTCGCGGGCTTGTGCGACGTAATAGCCGAGCTGCTCGTCGCTGCGTGCGCTGGATTTCTCGAGCGCGCCTTCGATCCGCGCGAGCGTCGTCATCAGCCGGTCGCTCGTTTCGCCGAACAGCCGAACTGCGTGGCCGAAGGCCTCGCCGAGCGCGGCGACCTCGACCGCACCCATGCTGACCTGGCCGGCCGCTTCAACGATCCGGGCCGACTGGGCGTCGACGTTCTCGGCGAAACGCTCGCCGGCACGCTCGAGCAGCGTGGCCGATGCATTTGCCAGCCCTTCGATCGCCTGGCGCTGGCCTGCGGCGGCCTGCGTGGCGCTCGCGGTCAATGTGCCGAGGGCCTCGAGGATGCGGGCCCGTTCGGCGAGCTGTTCGTTGTCGCGGGCGATGCTCGCGGACAGTTCCTTGCGCAGCTGTTCGACGACTTCGGCTGCCGCACGGGGCGCCGCGGCGGCCGACTCGATCAGCCGCGCGACTTCGCTGACGGTGTCCACCGCCTGCGTCTGCGTCGATTCCGCGATGTCGCGCACGCTGTCGCCCAGCGTCTGGAACGCCTGTTGCTGGCCGGCGAGGCTGCGCGCGGTCAGTTGCTCCCATTCGCTGCGCAGCGCTGCCGCCATCGACTCGAGCGCTTCGGCGAGCCGGGCCTGACGCGCCCGGTCGGCAGACGCCGTCTCGGCCTGCAGCGCGCTGACCGATTCGCCGATCGCGGCCAGCAGCGCTGCGCCGCGCTCCGCCAGGCGGTCGTGCAGTTCGCCGGCATGTCGGGCGACGCCGAGCTGCGTTTCGGCGGAACGCTCCGCGATCCCGTCGAGCAGGCTGGCCGAACGCCGCTCGAAATTCTCGGCCCAGCCGGCCAGCGTGTCCTGCAGTTGCAGCCCCAGCTTCTCGCTGCTGCGCTCGTGGCTCGCCAGTGCAGCCGCCCAAGCCTGCGTGACGGCGGACACGCTGGTGTCGAAACGTCCTGAGACGCCGTCGAGTTGCCGCTCGACGATCGTGGCCAGGCGAGACTGCAGCTCGCCCGTTTGCGCCGCGACCGCGTTCATCGTTTCGGCAACCGCCGGCCGGATCGCTTCGCCGGCAAGCCGCGCGCTTTCGGCCAGGCTGTCCTTCAGCGACGCGTCGACCGAGGCCGCCAGTTCCGAATAGCCGCGCCGCGCGTCGTCGTGGAAGCGCTGCTGCCCGCTCAGCAGGCGCTCGCTCGTCTGCTCGCCCTGCTGCTCGATCTGCGCGCTCATCGCTTCGAGCCTGGAGACCAGTTCGGGCAGCGCCGCAGCCTGCGAGGCCAGCGCATCGAAGACGCGATCGCGTCGATGCGAGAAGGACAGCGCCCGCATCGACCCGGCGATCTGCGTGTCGAGCAGTTGCGCGGCGCGCAGCCGGGCGCGTCGGCTCAGCGCCAGCACGAGGCCCAGCATCGCGGAGGCAGCCACGCCGGCCACCGAGGTGCCGAACGCAAAGCCCAGCCCCTTGACCGGCGCCGCGAGCGCGGCGCGGATCGCCTGCAGGTCGGTCGAAGTCTCGAGTGCCGCGACAGCGCCATGCAAGGTCAGCACCATGCCGAGAAAGGTGCCGAGCATCCCGAGCAGCACGAGCAGCCCGACCAGGTACGGAGCGAGCACCGGGCCCGGCAGGCCGACGCGCTCGCCGTCGATGCGCAGGCGCACCGGGTTGCGCAGCGCGGGCGGCAGCCGCTGCAGCCAGGCATCGAGCTGCACCCGGTCTTCAGGGGCAGCCCGCAGTTCCCTTTGCAGCGCGCCCGTCGCGCGATCGAAGCGCCACAGCTCGAAGGCACCGGCCAGATAGACCGCGACGATCGCCGCGATCACGGCCACGGCCAGCGGGCTCGATCCGATGTACCCGGCTCCGACCCAGCAGACGACGGCCAGGCCGATCGCGAACGCGGCGCCACCCATGAGCTTGTTCATTGCAGCTGCACTCGGATTCATTGCCACTCAGTTGCTTCGTTGTCGAGGGCTGCGACGAGCCCGTCGAGCGGCTGCAGCCGCAGCTCGAGTTCCGCCTGCGCCACGGCGTGCATTTCCCTTTGGAACGTGGCCAGCCAGCCGCCGGCGACGAGCCAGCGCGCCGGATCGTCGGCCGCACCGGCCTGCGCAAGCGCCGCCCGGTGCGCCTCGTAGAGCAGCTCGAAGCGCCTCGCGAGCGCGCCGGGTACGGTCGCGAGCAGGCTGCGCTCGCGCTCGGCCAGCGCCTGCTCGAAGACGGCGTCGAGCGCGGCGAGCCGCCGCAGCGGCGGCGATCGCCGGGACAGCGCATCGCGCAATTGCCGCCGCAGCGGGTCGATGCGCGTCTTCATCTCGCGCTGGCGCGCCAGGTAGTAGCGGCGGTACGGTGCGAAATCAGGAGCGGCCTCGATCGATTCCGGCGCATCGGGCTCGGGCAGGCGGATCGCCGACCGGCCGCGGCCCGGCGTGCCGCCGGTGG
Source organism: uncultured Lautropia sp. (assembly GCA_937858875.1). Classification (GTDB taxonomy): domain Bacteria; phylum Pseudomonadota; class Gammaproteobacteria; order Burkholderiales; family Burkholderiaceae_E; genus Zeimonas. The sequence goes on from CALLYQ010000071.1 coordinate 9,796, forward strand.
TCAGCGAGTCGGCAAACCCCGTGCGCAGGGCCGCCAGCGCCGCCCGCGCTTCGTCGGCCGCCCCGGGTTTCAACGAACGGCAGGCGCCGGAATTCTGCGGCGACGGCGCATCGAGCACCGCCGACAGCGGCACCGCGTCGGTGACCGCCAGCCACTGCCCGAGCCGCTCGGCGAACGATTGCCGGGACTCGGGAACCGCCGCGCCCCCGAGGCCGGCCAGCAGGCGAATCAGCTTCGGACTGTCGACACGCATGCCCGAATGCGAAGGGGCGCCGAAGCGCCCCTTCCCTTCGACCACTGGGCGCGAAACGCTCAGGCCGTCTCGCCGACCACGGTGACCTTGACCGTGGACACGACGTCGGTGTGCGGAGCGACTTCGATTTCATAGTCGCCGATCGCCTTGAGCGGGCCATCGGGCATCCGCACCATCGCCTTCTCGATCGCGAAGCCCTGCTTCTTCAGCGCGTTGGCGACGTCGAAGTTGCTGACCGAACCGAACAGCCGGCCATCGACACCGGCCTTTTCGGTCAGGCTGATCTCGAGGCCTTCGAGCTTCTGGCCCAGCGACCGGGCTTCGGCCAGGCGGTCGGCCTGGATCTTCTCGAGTTCGGCACGACGCGCCTCGAATTCCTCGATCGCCGCTTTCGTGGCGCGACGCGCCATGCCGGTGGGGATCAGGAAGTTGCGGGCGTAGCCGTCCTTGACCTTGACGACGTCGCCGAGCTGGCCCAGGTTCACGACCTTTTCGAGCAGGATGATCTGCATGTTGCGCTCCTCCGGCTCAATGATTGTCGGTGAACGGCATCAGCGCGAGGAAGCGCGCCCGCTTGATCGCGACCTGCAGCTGGCGCTGGAAGCGCGCCTTCGTGCCGGTCAGCCGCGCAGGGATGATCTTGCCGTTGTCGGTGACGAAGTCCTTCAGCAGGTCGATGTCCTTGTAGTCGATCTGCTCGATCTTCTCCGCGGTGAAGCGGCAGAACTTCTTGCGCTTGAACAGCGCGCTCTGCGCCGGGCGGCGCGGTTTTCTGTCTTTGGAACCACGGCGTGCGAAAGCCATTTCCAGTACCTCTCTATCGATTCTGATTCGTGTGAAGCGGGGCGAAGCGGGTCACGTGCAGGATCAGCGTCTTCGACTGGCGGCGACGCGGCGCGAGAAAGCCGCTGGCGCTGATCGACTGTCCGAGCTGCAGGCTATCGGCGCTGTGCGCCATCGGCCCGGCGAAGTTCAGTGCGATGTCGAATTCCACTTGCCTGCGATGCCCTGCCTGGGCGACTTCGCATCGATGCGCGAGCCTGGCGTCGAGGATCGGGATGCCTGCCGGCGTGTACCGCAGCAGCGCCCGTTCGACCAGCTCGCCCGACAGCGTGACCTCGTTGACCGCATCCTGCGTATCCATCACGGGTCAGCGCCGGCGGCGCAGCGATGCCGGATCGCCCGGGCTCAGTTCTGCGACGGCTCGGCGACGGCCTTGCGCGCTTCTTCCTTCTGCAGTTGCCTGAGCATCGGCGAAGCACCGGTCTCGGGCTTCTTCATCGCGACGACCAGGTGGCGCAGGATCGCATCGTTGAAGCGGAAACCGTGTTCGAGCTCGTCGAGCACCGGCTGGCCGCATTCGATGTTCATCAGCACATAGTGCGCCTTGGCCATCTTCTGGATCGGATAGGCGAGCTGGCGCCGGCCCCAGTCTTCGATCCGGTGGGTCTTGCCCTCCTGGCCTTCGATCAAGGTCTTGTACCGCTCGATCATCGCGGGCACCTGCTCGCTCTGGTCGGGGTGGACGATGAGCACGATCTCGTAATGACGCATTGATTCTCCTTGTGATCGCACTTGCGCTGCATCGACGGCGACGCCGGGATACCCTTGCCGGGCCCGGCGCGGAAACCGCCCGGCCGATGGACTGGCCGGAGATGCGACGCGCTGTGCCTCGTGGACAAAGGCCGCCGGCGACAAGCGTCGATTCACCGTGCGGCGAGGAACCTGAAATTATAGTCGAGGAGCTCTGGATGGACAAACCTTTCTCGCCGGCGAGCGAACGCAACCGCGAATCGATCCTGGCCGTGTTGCGCCAGCGCTTCGCCGACCGGCGGAAAGTCCTCGAGATCGGCAGCGGGACCGGGCAGCACGCCGTGCATTTCGCGGCTGCGCTGCCCTGGCTCGCCTGGCAGGCCTCGGAGCTCGCCGCGAACCTGCCCGGCCTGCGCGCCTGGCTCGACGAGGCCGCCCTGCCGAACACGCCGCCGCCCCTTGCGCTCGACGTGAACGACGGGCTGCCCGCCGGTGGCTTCGACGCGGTCTTCAGCGCCAACACGCTGCACATCATGAGCTGGCCCGAAATCGAGAAACTGTTCGCCGCATTGCCCGCCGCGACCTCGGCCGATGCGGTGCTGACGATCTACGGGCCGTTCAACTACGACGGCCGCTTCACCAGCGACAGCAACGCCGGGTTCGACGCGATGTTGCGCGCCCGCGACCCGTCGCGGGGCATCCGCGACTTCGAAGCCGTCG